>JAGXTJ010000037.1 GCA_018333655.1 Bacillota bacterium
CACAAGAAGAAGGCGGACGCCACAAGCCCTTCTTTGACGGGTACCGCCCGCAGTTCTACTTCCGCACCACCGACGTCACTGGCGTACTCAACCTGCCCGAGGGCGTGGAGATGGTTATGCCTGGCGATAAAATCACCATGACGGTAGAACTTATTACTCCTATCGCTATGGAACCCGGTGTGCGCTTCGCCATTCGCGAAGGCGGCCGTACCGTTGGTGCCGGTGTAGTTACCGAAGTATTGCTCTAGAAAATAGAATTTAGCAGCAGGTGGGGCACGGGCAGCCGTGCCCCTACAAAATGCCTGTATTTTTTCTTGACAGTGTCATAACCCTATGATAACTTTACAAGGTAAGCCCTCTTTTTGTGGAGGGCAATTACGGGGAGGTGGATCTTATGCGAGTAGGTATTACGCTAGCATGTGCTGATTGTAAGCAGCGCAACTACCGTACTACTAAGAATAAGAAGTCCAACACTGAACGCTTGGAGATGAAAAAGTATTGCAGGTTCTGTAAAACCCACACAGCTCACCGCGAAACTAAGTAGGTGAGAGAGTGAAGTTTATACAGGCTCTGCAAGAGAAGTTTCTGCAACTCTCTAAGTTCTTGCGCGACGTTCGTCAAGAGATGCGCAAGGTAGTGTGGCCTTCGAAGAGGCAGACCATTAACTACACGATAGTGGTTGTGTTTGCCGTGTTCTTCGTGGCAGCCTTGACTGCCGTAACCGACGCGGCCTTAGGGGCTGTTGTTAGGCGGTTACTTGGTATCTAGCTGGCCAGATTTTTCTCGGGAGTTTCCCGTCAAAGGAGGTTGGGGCGCTATCCCACGATAGAGTCCCGCATGTGATGGAAAAGAAATGGTTCGTGGTGCACACCTATTCCGGGTACGAAAACAAGGTGAAAACCAATCTGGAGAAACGCGTCCAATCCATGGAAATGGAGGACAAGATTTTTCGGGTTTTAGTGCCTATGGAAGATGAGTTAGAGACTGGCCGAGACGGCAAAAAGAAACTGGTTAAAAAGAAAGTCTTCCCCGGGTATGTTATCGTGGAAATGATCGTCACTGATGATTCTTGGTATGTTGTACGCAACACGCCAGGCGTCACAGGCTTTGTCGGCACTGGCACTCGCCCTATCCCCCTAGAAGAGCACGAGGTGAAAGCTATACTGCGTTCGATGGGTGTTGAGGAGCCGCGTATTCGTATTGACTTTGCTTTGGGTGAGTCAGTGCGAATTAACGAGGGTCCTTTTGAAGGCTTGGTTGGCAAGATTGAGGAAATCATGGCCGACAAACAAAAGGTCAAAGTGCGTGTAGCGCTATTTAACCGCGAAACACCTGTGGAGCTGAGCTTTACACAAGTTCAGAAATTGTAGAACCTAAATTAGGGAAAGGGAGGTGGATGTAGTTGGCTAAGAAATTAGTTAAAATTGTTAAACTGCAAATTCCCGCTGGCAAAGCAACGCCTGCTCCACCGGTTGGACCTGCCCTGGGTCAAGCTGGTATTAACATTATGGGCTTTGTCAAGGAATTTAACGAACGTACGGCCAAGGACGTAGGGCTTATCATTCCGGTAGAAGTGAGTGTCTTTCAAGACAGGTCTTTTACTTTTATCCTGAAGACGCCCCCCGCGGCAATTCTGCTCAAGAAAGCTATCGGGGTGGAATCTGGTTCTGGTGAACCAAACAAGAAAAAAGTTGGCAAAGTCACACGTGCCAAAGTCAAGGAAATTGCCGAGCTCAAGATGCCTGATCTTAATGCCGCCAGCGTGGAATCTGCTATACGCATGATCGAGGGCACGGCAAGAAGCATGGGTATTGAAGTCGTCGACTAGTTAAGTGACCCGCGTGGGAGGGTTTAATCCCGCTACTACCACTGGAGGTGCGATAAATGGCCAAAAAAGGCAAAAAGTATTTAGAGGCGGCCAAGCTAGTAGACCGCAATGTCTTCTACGAACCCGCCCAAGCGATTGATCTCGCCAAAAAAACTGCGACTGCCAAGTTTGACGAGAGCGTAGAAATCGCCGTTCGTCTCGGCGTCAACCCAAAGCACGCCGACCAACAGGTGCGCGGTGCGGTGGTATTGCCGCATGGTACCGGTAAGACTGTGCGCGTTATTGTTTTCGCCAAGGGTGACAAAGCCAAGGAGGCCGAGAATGCCGGGGCAGATTTTGTGGGCGCCGAAGATCTCATTGCCAAGATTCAAAACGAGGGCTGGGTCGACTTTGACGTGGCCATTGCTACCCCTGACATCATGGGTCAGGTGGGGCGCCTAGGAAGAATTCTTGGTCCTAAGGGGCTCATGCCTAATCCTAAAATAGGCACCGTAACTTTTGATGTGGCCAAGGCCATTAACGAGGTTAAGGCAGGTAAAATTGAGTACCGCGTTGACAAAGCGGGCATAGTCCATGCGCCGCTAGGCAAAGTGTCTTTCCCAGCTGAGAACTTGCTAGGGAACTTCACTGCGCTAATGGAGGCTTTGATGAAGGCCAAGCCAAGTGCCGCCAAAGGTACCTATGTACGCACGGTAACTGTTTCTACCACCATGGGCCCTGGCGTACGCGTCAATGCCCAGAAGGCCTCTCTAGGCGGCGCGACACAGCAATAATTTGCGCTCGATTTGTTGACATGAGATTGTCTTCGTGCTATAGTCCTATAGTGTTCATCGCCGTAGACAGTAGGTGCAAAGCTTAAACGCGTAAGCGGCCTACCGAGGTAAGAGTGTGCTAGTTTTAATTACGCATGCCTTCCCTCTGCGGGAAGGCATGTTTTGTTGGGGAGTATCCTCCAAAGGAGGTGTTAAATATGGGCACTCGTGATGATAAACAACTAGCAGTGCAGGAACTTGTTCAGGCGCTAAGGCAAAATGAAGGGGTAGTCTTTACTAATTATCGCGGCATCAGTGTTATCAAAGACACTGATCTCAGGGCTAAGCTTCGCAAAGCTGGCATTGATTACCGCGTTGTCAAGAACACTCTCTTCAAGCGCGCTGCAGACGAAGTTGGCATTACCAACCTCGATGAGTACTTGCAGGGTCCGACGGCGATTGCTTTAAGCAGCGATCCAGTTGCTCCCGCGAAGGCATTGTCCGCTTGGATTAAGGCGAACAAAATGCTAGAGATTAAGGGCGGCATTCTCGGCGGTAAGACAATCAATGCGGCTGGGGTAACAGCTTTGGCTGAGCTTCCTCCGCGCGAAGTCATGCTAGGTCGCGTCGTGGGTACGATTCAAGCTCCGCTTTCTGGTCTCGTTAACGTGTTGCATGGTCCTCTCCGGAAGTTGGTATATGCCGTTGATGCGGTTCGCCAACAAAAGGAAGCCCAATAGAAGATTTGGCGATGCCTTTTAAGGAGGTGAAAATGATGAGTAAAGCACAAATTATCGAGCTGATTAAGAACATGACTGTTCTCGAGCTCTCTGAGTTGGTAAAGGCTTTGGAGACAGAGTTCGGCGTAACTGCCGCTATGCCCATGGCTATGGCTGCTCCTGCCGCTGGTGTGGCGCAAGCCGCCGAGCCGGTTGAAGAGCAAACCGAGTTCGACGTTATTCTCACCGCTGCTGGCGAGAAGAAGATCAACGTAATTAAGGTGGTGCGCGAAGTAACCGGTCTAGGTCTCGTAGAGGCCAAGGCATTGGTTGACGGAGCACCAAAGCCCGTAAAGGAAAAGGTCACTAAGGACGAAGCCGCTAAGATTAAAGCTAAGCTGGTAGAAGCCGGTGCAAGCGTAGACGTGAAGTAAAGCGCCTAAATTAAAAACTCGCCACTGGCGAGTTTTTTTATCTTGACTAACTACAACTAAATGTGGTAGTGTTTTATATTGTCACGTAGGGCGTAGAGTGTGCCAAATTTATGCATAACTAGGCTCTAAGAGGATAAAATAGCTTAGTAGGCATAACCAAGGGGGTTTTGTACCCTTTTTGGTTTTCGTGCTGCCTAAGTTCAGTATTACTCGTTAGGGGTGAAGCATTGATGGTTAAACCCATAGCGGAATGCAAGCGTAAACGCCTCCGTTTTGGTCATATCAATGAGGTCTTGCAGGTACCAAACCTCATTGAGATCCAGAGACAGTCTTTCGATTGGTTCGTGAACGAGGGCTTGGCCGAGACATTTCGAGACATCTCGCCAATTCAAGATTTTACCGGCAACTTAGTGCTGGAGTTTCTTGATCACCAGTTCGGTGAACCCAAGTACACTGTTGACGAGGCCAAGGAGAAGGACGCCACCTACTCCGCTCCGCTCAAAGTCAAGGTGCGATTAGTCAACAAGGAGACGGGTGAGGTCAAGGAGCAGGAAGTCTTTATGGGGGACTTTCCGCTGATGACGGAGAACGGTACCATCATTTACAACGGTGCCGAACGAGTTGTGGTGAGTCAATTGGTGCGCTCCCCGGGGGCCTACTATCATGACAGCCTCGATACCTTGGGGCACAGAATTTTTACTTCAACGCTTATACCTAATAGAGGCGCCTGGCTGGAAATGGAAACGGACACTAATGATGTTGTCTGGGCTAGAGTAGACCGCACCCGCAAGATTCCGGTGACGGTCTTGTTGCGTGCCCTCGGCTTGGGGCAAAGGCACGAGATAGTAAGTAAATTTGGCGAGAATGCACGGCTTTCAGCTACTTTTGATCGCGACAGTACCGAAAATTTATCGGACGGTCTGCTCGAAATATACAAGCGCTTGCGCCCTGGTGAACCACCAACCGTGGAAAGTGCCAAGGCTCTCTTGAATTCACTCTTTTTTGACCCCCGCAGATATGATTTAGCCCATGTAGGGAGATATAAACTGAACAAAAAGCTCTCCTTGCGCAGGAGGGTGATAAACCGCGAAGCGTCAGAGACCATTATCGCCACCGAAACCCTTTACCAACCTGAGACCGATACGGGCAGCCGTAGTCAGCTCGATAAAGGGCAGGTGCTAGTCGCGGCTGGCGAAGTGCTTGTGGAGAAGGGCCAGAGAGTAACGCGTGAGATCGCTGAACGGCTAGAGCAGGCAGGAGTAAACCAGCTCTTGGTCGAGAGGGCAACTCTTGATGCTGAGTCGAAGTCGGTCATTCTTTTGCTCGGCAATGGCCTGCGCCGCATTGATTGGGAGAACCTGGTGCGCACCAAGCGCCTCGCGGCCGATGTGCTAAGCGTGGACGGACGAGTTATTTTGCGTGCCGGCACAGTGATCGGGGACGGGGAGATTGCCACTTTGACCGCAGCTGCAGACAATGATGCTCTGCCCGAGCGCCTTATCCATATTGAAGAGCGCCGTCAAACTAAGGAAGTCGTCCTCACTCGCCGTTATAACCAGCCCCGCGAAAAGCACCTCACCCGCGATGACATCTTTAGCGCGGTAAACTACCTCTTGAGCTTGCTTGAAGGACTAGGCAAGGTAGACGATATCGACCATCTTGGCAACCGCCGTCTCCGCTCTGTGGGTGAGCTTTTGCAGAATGCGTTTCGCATCGGGTTGTCTCGCATGGAGCGGGTAGTTAAAGAGCGCATGACAATCCAGGACGTCGATGTTATCACGCCGCAGGCGCTCATCAATATTCGCCCTGTCGTGGCCTCAATTAAAGAATTTTTTGGCTCTAGCCAGTTGTCGCAGTTTATGGACCAGACTAATCCTCTGGCCGAACTCGCCCACAAGCGGCGTCTCAGTGCCCTAGGACCAGGAGGTCTTAGCCGTGAACGCGCCGGCGTTGAAGTGCGTGACGTGCATTTCTCTCACTATGGACGCATCTGCCCCATTGAAACGCCTGAGGGCCCTAATGTTGGACTGATCGGCAATCTCTCCACTTTTGCCCGCGTTAACTCTTACGGCTTTATGGAAACGCCTTACCGCGTAGTAAAGTCCATCGGCGATAAGACCTACGTTACGCTGGACTTAGAATATCTCACTGCGGACGAAGAAGATGAGTTTGTTATCGCTCAAGCTAATGCCGAAATCGAGCCTGCAGAAAACTTCGGCCTCGGTACGGCGCGCTTTACCAGTGAACGCACCACGGTCCGCCATCGCACGCAAATCAAGGTTGTTCCTGTAGCGGAAGTAGACTACATGGACGTTTCGCCCAAGCAGGTATTTAGTGTTCCGACCATCCTCATCCCCTTCTTGGAGCATGACGAGGCCGGGCGCGCGCTTATGGGCGCTAATATGATGAAGCAGGCTGTGCCACTCCTGCGTCCTGAAGCTCCTCTAGTTGGCACAGGCATGGAGTTTAAGGCCGCACTAGATTCAGGCTCGGTGGTTGCTGCGCGTCGCGCCGGAAAAGTTATTAGAGTTTCTGCCAAGAGTGCTTCCGTGGAAACGGCTGATGGCAGTGTAGATACCTATAAATTGATGAAGTTTGTGCGCTCTAACCAGGGGACCTGTATCAGCCAGAAACCCATTGTCGCCAAAGGACAAGAGGTGCATGAAGGCGAGCCCATTGCCGATGGCCCCGCTACCGATCTTGGCGAAATCGCCCTCGGGCGCAATGTCCTCTGCGCGGTTATGCCATGGGGCGGCTACAACTTTGAAGATGCCATTCTGATTAGCGAGCGCCTAGTACGCGATGACGTATTTACCTCTATACACATTGAAGAGTATGAGGCCGAGGCGAGAGATACTAAGCTCGGGCCGGAAGAAATTACGGCTGATATCCCCAATGTGGGCGAAGACATGATTCGCGACCTCGATGAACGTGGCATTGTCCGTATCGGCGCCGAGGTGCGCACGGGAGATATCCTGGTCGGCAAAGTCACACCTAAGGGCGAAACAGAGCTGACGGCTGAGGAACGCTTGCTCCGTGCCATCTTTGGTGAAAAAGCGCGTGAAGTGCGTGACACTTCGGCGCGTGTGCCGCATGGCGAATCTGGCCGCGTGGTTGACGTCAAAGTCTTTTCACGCGACAACAAAGATGAGCTGCCACCTGGTGTCAACATGCTAGTGCGCGTCTATGTCGCCCAAAAGCGCAAGATTTCCGAGGGCGATAAAATGGCGGGTCGTCACGGCAACAAGGGTGTAATTTCACGTATTTTGCCGGATGAAGACATGCCCTTTCTCCCTGACGGACGCGCGGTAGATATCGTGCTTAATCCGCTTGGCGTACCTAGCCGTATGAATATTGGGCAGGTGCTCGAGATGCATCTGGGCATGGCTGCCAAGGCTCTTGGCCTCCATTGTGCCACGCCAGTTTTTGATGGCGCCACGGAGAAAGACATAGAGGAGTTACTGGCTAAAGCCGGTCTACGGACGGACGGTAAATCGATGGTCTATGACGGCCGTACCGGGGAACGCTTTGATAACCCAGTGGCCGTAGGCTATGTCTACATGCTCAAACTATTTCACCTGGTTGACGATAAAATCCACGCCCGCTCCACCGGCCCCTACAGCTTGGTGACGCAGCAGCCGCTCGGCGGCAAGGCGCAGTTTGGTGGCCAGCGCTTTGGTGAAATGGAAGTCTGGGCGCTTGAGGCCTATGGCGCCGCCTACACTCTGCAGGAGCTTCTCACCGTGAAGTCGGATGACGTGGTGGGTCGCGTTAAAACTTACGAGGCCATTGTCAAGGGCGAAAACATCCCCGAGCCCGGCGTGCCTGAGTCCTTCAAGGTTCTCATCAAGGAACTGCAGAGTTTGGGCATGAATGTCAAGATACTCAGCGCTGACAAGCAAGAGATCGAAATGCGTGACACCGATGAAGACGTCAATGAGACGGTGCGCGAACTTAAGCTCAATATTGAGGGCGATGAAGACTTTGCCGATATTAGGCCTCGTCGCCTAGTTTCCGAGGTTACTCTTCCAGCTAAGAAGAGGGACGCAGACATACATGAGGAGGAAGAGGACATCATCGACACTGAAATGATTGCTGAGACACTGCGCACACGACTACTTCTTGAGGATGATACCGAACAAGACATTGAAGAGGTGCTTGCGTCCGCAGGTGACCTGTCTGAAGAAGAGGCAGAGGAAGATGATGCTGACTTGGCAACCATACTGCGCAAGAAACTAGCGCCATTTGCCAAGACTAGCCCGGAGGCTCATGCGCCCAGACCGAAAAAGCGTTCTTAGTGAGCGGGGCCGTGTTCTCTGCGAAATTACAGGAAGGGAGCGACCATTTTGCTGGATGTGAACGAGTTTGATTCCATAAGCATAAGTCTAGCGTCGCCCAATCAGATCAGAGAGTGGTCTAAAGGCGAAGTAAAAAAGCCTGAAACCATTAACTATCGCACTCTTAAGCCAGAGAAAGAAGGGCTCTTCTGCGAGAAGATTTTCGGCCCGACTAAGGATTGGGAATGCAACTGCGGCAAGTATAAACGGGTGCGCTACAAGGGCATCATCTGTGACCGCTGCGGCGTCGAAGTGACCCGTAGCAAGGTGCGGCGCGAGCGTATGGGGCATATTGAACTAGCGGCCCCAGTCTCGCACATCTGGTATTTCAAGGGTATTCCCAGTCGTATGGGCTTAATACTAGATATGTCGCCCCGACTTCTCGAGAAAGTCCTCTACTTTGCTTCGTATGTAGTGCTCGAGGCGGGCGAAACGGCGCTGAGCGAGCAGCAGATTTTGACCGAGAGCGAGTACCGTGAGGCCCGCGAGCGCTACGGCAGTAGTTTTCGTGCGGGCATGGGTGCAGAGGCGATCAGAGAACTGCTGTCACGCATTGACTTAGAGGCCATGTCTAAGGGCCTGCGCGCTGAGCTAGTAGAATCTACGGGTCAGCGCCGCATTCGGGCCATACGGCGCCTCGAGGTGTCAGAGGCCTTTCGCAAATCGGGCAATCGTCCTGAGTGGATGATTTTTGACACCGTGCCGGTGATACCGCCGGATTTACGACCCATGGTGCAGTTAGATGGCGGTCGCTTCGCCACTTGCGACTTAAACGACCTCTATCGCCGGGTCATCAATAGAAACAACCGTTTGAAGCGTCTACTAGAGCTAGGTGCTCCCGACATCATAGTGCGTAACGAAAAACGCATGCTGCAAGAAGCTGTTGATGCGTTAATCGATAATGGACGCCGCGGGCGCCCCGTGACTGGCCCTGGCAATCGCCCCTTAAAGTCCTTAAGCGACATGCTTAAAGGCAAGCAAGGGCGTTTTCGTCAGAACCTCCTCGGCAAACGCGTCGACTATTCCGGTCGTTCGGTCATTGTGGCCGGGCCTGAGCTTAGGCTCTATCAATGCGGCCTGCCGAAAGAAATGGCGCTCGAGTTGTTTAAGCCTTTTGTTATGAAGCAGTTGGTGGCCGAGGGTTTTGCGCAGAATATTAAGAGTGCCAAGCGCAAGGTAGAGCGTGTGAGCGAAGAAGTTTGGGATCTGCTAGAAGAAGTTATTACCGACCATCCCGTGCTCTTAAACCGTGCCCCGACCCTGCATCGTCTCGGTATTCAGGCCTTTGAGCCCGTCCTAGTTGAGGGACGCGCCATTAAGCTGCATCCCCTAGTTTGTGCGGCCTACAATGCGGACTTTGATGGCGACCAAATGGCGGTGCACGTGCCCTTGTCGGCGGAGGCGCAAGCAGAAGCTAGATTGCTTTTGCTCTCGTCCAATAATCTGCTCAATCCTAAAGATGGCAAGCCAGTAGTCACCCCGACCAAGGACATGGTCTTGGGCTGCTACTACGTAACGAGCTTTGACGGCGAAGCTAAGGGTGCCGGCAAGGTGTTCGCTAGCGACGAGGAGGCCGTCATGGCCTACCAGGAAGGCGTTATCGCTATTAACGCCCCCATCCGCGTGCGCAGGGAACGCAAGGCAGAGGACGGCACGAAGGTCAGGGTTATTATTGAAGCCACCATTGGTCGCATCATGTTTAATGAAACCATACCGCAGGACCTAGGCTTTGTTGATCGCCGTGACCCTAGCAAGGCTTGTGAGCTCGAGGTCAATGACCTCGTCACGCTTAAAGTCATGCGTAACATCGTTGACCGCTGCTACCGGAAGCATGGCAACACCATCACCACGGATGTTTTGGATAAGATCAAGATGCTAGGTTTTGAGTACGCTACGAAGTCTGGCATTAGCATCGCCATCACTGACGTAGTCATACCGCCGCAAAAGAAAGAGATTGTACGCCAGGCCGAAGACCAAGTGGCACAGATCGAAAGAGCCTATGGCCGCGGCATGATGAATGCCGACGAAAAATATCAGGATGTTATTGCCATCTGGGCGGAAACGTCTGGCAAGGTGCAAAGGGCACTCCTCGAAGCTATGCCTAAGTTCAACCCGATGTTTATGATGGTTGACTCCGGAGCGAGAGGTAACCTCAGCCAGATTACGCAGCTAGGCGGCATGCGCGGCTTGATGAGTGATCCCCTAGGCCGCATTATCGAGCTTCCTGTTAAGTCCAATTTCCGTGAGGGCCTTACTGTAATTGAGTACTTCACCTCCACGCACGGAGCTCGTAAGGGTTCGGCTGATACTGCTATTCGTACCGCGGATTCTGGCTACCTCACGCGGCGTCTCGTGGACGTAGCGCAAGACGTCATTATTCGCGAGGAAGACTGCGGCACGACTCTAGGCATTGTCGTTGATGCCATTAAGGACGGCAAGCAGACTATCGTTAATCTCGCCGACCGCATTCAGGGCCGCATATCAATCGAAAATCTGCAGGCTGCTCCCCACTGTGACCCGCTTACCGGCAACTTTGTCGCCGTACCGCCGGTCTTAGTGCAGGAAGGCGAGATGATTGACGACGAGGCCACCATTCAAGTAACTAACTACGGCGTCGCCATAGCGCACTCTGCCGGCACAGTAGAAAGCATTGACGACAAGAAAATAACGATTGTAACTAAGGATGGCGGCAAGTACAGCCTCTTCCGCGCTACGGCGGAGCAAAAAGTGCTAGTTGGCGTTAGCGAGGCAGTGCGCGCGGGGCAGCATCTTACCGAGGGCTTAGTGAAGTCTGTGCATGTGCGCAATGTGCTCACCTGTAAGAGTCGCTCCGGGGTTTGTATCAAGTGTTATGGTCGCAATCTAGCTACCGGCGGTTTAGTAGAAATTGGCGAGGCCATCGGTATTATTGCGGCGCAGTCCATTGGTGAGCCGGGCACGCAGCTGACCATGCGCACCTTCCACACCGGTGGCGTGGCTGGTACGGACGACATTACGCAAGGTCTGCCCCGCGTAGAGGAGCTCTTTGAAGCGAGAAGGCCTAAGGGGCAAGCCATCATCAGTGAGATAGAGGGTACGGTGCACTTCACGGAGACCAAGAAGAGCCGCGAGATTGAAATCCGTGGCTACGAGGGCGAAATCAAGAGCTACCCCATCCCTTACGGCTCGCGCTTAAAAGTGCACGAAGGTGCCTTTGTAGAGACAGGGCAGGAGCTGACCGAAGGGCCTATCAACCCCGGAGAGCTCTTGACCATCAGGGGCATGCGCGCGGTGCAAGAGTACATCCTAAAAGAAGTGCAGAAAGTCTATCGCTCGCAAGGTGTAGAGATCAATGACAAGCATGTCGAAGTTATTGTGCGTCAGATTCTCCGCAAGGTAAAAATCGAGGATTCAGGCGATACCTACCTCTTGCCGGGCGGCCTCATCGATGTGTTTGACTTCGAAATAGAGAACACGCGCATCCTCATGGAGGGCGGAGAACCCGCGGTGGCGCGCCCAGTGCTCATGGGTATCACCAAGGCCTCACTCGCCACAGACTCCTTCTTGTCCGCGGCCTCCTTCCAGGAGACGACCAAGGTGCTCACCGACGCAGCGATTAAGGGTAAAATCGATCCTCTCCTCGGGCTGAAAGAGAATGTCATCATCGGCAAACTCATACCCGCAGGCACAGGCATGAATCGCTACCGCAACATCAAGGTGGTTGTGGCCAGCCAAAACGAAGACGCAACCGAGCTGCTTACGAGCAGCTAGGCAAGAAGCAGGAAATAAGAAGCAAGAAGCAGGAAATAAGAAGCAAGAAGCAGGAAATAAGAAGCAAGAAGTAAGAAGTAAGAGGGGGAAGGTGCGTTTATCGACCACAGAGGGCCTGACTAGAGGTTAGAGGGTAGAGGCACGAAGCCAGAAGCAAGAGAGAAACAAAGAACTAGCTTCCTCAATCCTAAACACCATGTTCCTCTCTTTTCCACGCCTCTGTGTACTCTGTGGTTGAAACCGTCTCCCAGTACTCCCAGTAGTCCATCTTTCTCTCTTTTTCCTCGTCTCTGCTTACTCTGCGGTTGAAACTAACCATTGACAGCGTTAGGCGCAAATCGTATAATATTTTAGTGTTTCACTTATTTTTCTGCGCTGGTCACAGTAACCCCCTGTCGCGGTGACGTGGCAGGGGACTTACTCCCTAGATTGCTCTACCATAATGGAAGGAGGTGCGTGTATGCCAACAATCAGTCAACTAGTTCGCCAGGGCCGTCAAGCTCTAGAGAAGAAGTCGAAGTCTCAGCACTTACAAAGTTGCCCGCAAAGGCGCGGTGTGTGTGTGCAAGTTAAGACCATGAACCCCAAGAAGCCCAATTCTGCCATTCGTAAGATTGCCAGAGTTCGCCTCACTAACGGACTTGAGGTCACGGCTTATATCCCGGGTATCGGTCACAACTTGCAGGAGCATTCTTCGGTTCTTGTCCGCGGTGGACGTGTTAAGGATCTGCCCGGTGTGCGTTACCACATCGTGCGCGGCACCCTCGACGCCGGCGGAGTACAAAACCGTGGCCAAGGGCGTTCGAAGTATGGAGCCAAGCGTGGCAAACAGGCTGTTCCAGCCAAAGCTAAGGGTGGTAAAAAATAGTCGCCCTACGCTCGCTATAGGCACAACTACAGGCGAGCGAGTAACACATTGTTGTGAAGGAGGGAAATAATATGCCAAGAAAAGGTCCGGTCCAAAAGCGCGACGTTCTACCTGATCCCATTTACAATAGCAAGTTTGTAACTCGTTTTATTAACAAGCTGATGTATGATGGCAAGCGTGGTATCGCTCAAGGTATCTTCTATGATGCCATGGAGCGTGTGCGTGAAAAGACAGGCAAGCCTGCCATTGAGGTGTTTGAGACGGCCATTAAGAATGTTTCTCCGTTGGTCGAAGTCAAGCCTCGCCGTGTGGGTGGTGCAACTTACCAAGTGCCGGTTGAAGTCGGCGCAGAGCGTCAGAAGATGCTTTCGATCCGCTGGGTAGTGACGTATTCGCGCGCTAGAGGCGAAAAGACCATGCAAGAGAGGCTCGCGGCCGAGATTATGGACGCAGCGCAAGGCATGGGGGCTTCTATTAAGAAGCGCGAAGACACGCACAAAATGGCCGAAGCCAACAAGGCTTTTGCACACTACAGGTGGTAAAAAAACTTAATTAAATTTGCGTCAGAAGGGAGGGACTGTCATGCCGAGAGATATTTCATTAGACAACATTAGGAACATCGGTATCATGGCGCATATTGACGCCGGTAAGACAACGACGACAGAGCGCATTTTATTTTACACCGGCAGAACGCACAAGCTCGGGGAAGTACATGAAGGTGCTGCCACCATGGACTGGATGATCCAAGAGCAAGAAAGAGGAATCACCATTACCTCGGCGGCGACCACCTGTCGCTGGCGCGGTCTGCAGATCAATATTATTGATACGCCCGGGCACGTGGACTTTACGGTCGAGGTTGAGCGCAGTCTGCGCATACTAGATGGTGCGGTTGCCGTGTTTTGCGCCAAAGGCGGCGTGGAGCCCCAGTCCGAAACAGTTTGGCGGCAGGCCGACAAGTACCGTGTACCGCGGATCGCCTATGTGAATAAGATGGACGCCCTAGGGGCCGACTTCTCCCGCGTAATGGGCATGATGCGTGACCGTCTTGGCGCTAATGCTCTGCCGATTCAGCTCCCCATTGGTGGCGAAGATTCCTTCGTCGGCATGGTTGATCTTGTCCGCGAGGTGGCTATCGTCTACCTTGATCAAGATGGCAAGGCAGTAGAGGAACGCGAGGTTCCGGCGGACATGTTGGGCGAGGTGCGCTCTGCGCGCCACGAGCTCATTGAGAACGTAGCCATGCATGACGAGGAATTTATGATGCGCTACCTCGAGGGCGAAGAGCTCTCTCCTGCCGAAGTTATGGCGGCGCTACGCAAAGCAGTTCTCGTTGGGGGCATCATTCCCGTTCTCTGTGGCTCAAGTTACCGTAATAAAGGCGTACAGAGCTTGCTTGATGCCATAGTTGACTACTTGCCCTCACCCCTTGATTTGCCGCCCGTAGTAGGTTTAATCCCTCGCAGCGAAGAGGAGACTACGCGGCAGCCGAGTGATGCGGAGCCCTTCTCCGCCCTCGCCTTTAAGATTGTATCTGATCCTTTCGTCGGCAAGCTCGCCTATTTCCGGGTTTACTCCGGCAAGCTGGCAGCAGGTAGCTATGTGCATAACTCTAGCAAGGGTAAGCGCGAGAGGGTCGGCAGGGTGCTGCGTATGCATGCTAACCACCGCGAAGAAATTAGCGAAGTATATGCCGGCGACATTGCCGCCGTGGTTGGACTTAAGGACACGACCACTGGTGACACTCTCTGCGATGATGCGTCACCTATTATTCTCGAGTCCATCAAGTTTCCACAGCCTGTCATCGCGCAGAGCATCGAGCCAAACACCAAGGCTGACCAAGACAAACTCGGCTTAGCCCTGATGCGCCTGGCTGAGGAAGACCCGACTTTCCGCATGAATACCGACACTGAAACCGGCCAAACCATCATTCATGGCATGGGCGAGCTGCATCTTGACATTATCGTCGACAGATTAAAGCGCGAGTTCAAGGTCGGTTGTACTGTAGGCAGGCCGCAGGTCGCTTACCGCGAGGCTTTCCGCAACACCGTGCGCTCTGAAGGACGTTTTGTGCGCCAAAGCGGTGGTCGCGGTCAGTTCGGCCATGTGTGGGTGGAGTTTGAGCCTTTGCCCCCTGCCTCTGGCTACGTGTTCGAGAGCAAGGTTGTGGGCGGAACTGTGCCGCGTGAGTACTGGAATGCCATCAATGACGGCATTGAAGAGGCTCTGCAGAGTGGTATCTTGGCGGGCTACCCCGTGGTTGACCTTAAAGCCACCCTCTATGACGGCAGCTACCATGACGTTGACTCTTCGGAAATGGCCTTTAAAATTGCCGCATCGATGTGCTTCAAGAATGCCATGGCCAAATCTAATCCCATGCTCCTCGAGCCAGTCATGAAAATTGAAGTAGTGGTAGGCGAAGAGTACATGGGGGATGTCATCGGTGACATTACCTCGCGACGGGGCCGTATTGAAGGTATCGAGGCTCGCAGTGGTGCCCAGGTCGTGCGCGGCATGGTGCCACTCGCAGAAATGTTCGGCTACGCTACCGACCTGCGTTCCAAGACACAGGGTCGCGGAAATTACACTATGGAATTCTCTGCCTATGAAGAAGTTCCTAAGTCCATCAGCGAAGCAATTCTCAAGCGTTAGTTAGGAGGTTACGATAATGGGTAAAAAGAAGTTTGAGCGCAATAAGCCGCACGTAAACGTAGGAACGATTGGTCATATTGATCATGGTAAGACGACGTTAACGGCAGCCCTCACCACCGTTATAGCGACAGCTGGCGGAGCCGA
>JAGXTJ010000038.1 GCA_018333655.1 Bacillota bacterium
CGCTTACCACTTTGTGATTCATGACTGGGGTGAAGTCGTAACAAGGTAACCGTAGGGGAACCTGCGGTTGGATCACCTCCTTACCTTAAAGAAGCGTACTTTGTAGTGCTCACACAGATTGTCTGATAGAAAGTGAAAAGCAAGGCGTCTTGCGAAGCAGACTGATACGTCCCCTTCGTCTAGAGGCCCAGGACACCGCCCTTTCACGGCGGTAACAGGGGTTCGAATCCCCTAGGGGACGCCACTTGCTGGTTTGTGAGTGAAAGTCACCTGCCTTAATATCTCAAAACTCATCTTCGGGTGATGTTTGAGATATTTGCTCTTTAAAAATCTGGATCAAGCTGAAAATTGAAACACTGAACAACGAAAGTTGTTCGTGAGTCTCTCAAATTTTCGCAACACGATGATGAATCGAAAGAAACATCTTCGGGTTGTGAGGTTAAGCGACTAAGCGTACACGGTGGATGCCCTGGCAGTCAGAGGCGATGAAGGACGTGCTAATCTGCGATAAGCGTCGGTAAGGTGATATGAACCGTTATAACCGGCGATTTCCGAATGGGGAAACCCAGTGTGATTCGTCACACTATCATTAACTGAATCCATAGGTTAATGAGGCGAACCGGGGGAACTGAAACATCTAAGTACCCCGAGGAAAAGAAATCAACCGAGATTCCCCCAGTAGCGGCGAGCGAACGGGGAGCAGCCCAGAGCCTGAATCAGTGTGTGTGTTAGTGGAAGCGTCTGGAAAGGCGCGCGATACAGGGTGACAGCCCCGTACACAAAAATGCACATGCTGTGAGCTCGATGAGTAGGGCGGGACACGTGGTATCCTGTCTGAATATGGGGGGACCATCCTCCAAGGCTAAATACTCCTGACTGACCGATAGTGAACCAGTACCGTGAGGGAAAGGCGAAAAGAACCCCGGCGAGGGGAGTGAAAAAGAACCTGAAACCGTGTACGTACAAGCAGTGGGAGCCTCTTTTATGGGGTGACTGCGTACCTTTTGTATAATGGGTCAGCGACTTATATTCTGTAGCAAGGTTAACCGAATAGGGGAGCCGAAGGGAAACCGAGTCTTAACTGGGCGTTAAGTTGCAGGGTATAGACCCGAAACCCGGTGATCTAGCCATGGGCAGGTTGAAGGTTGGGTAACACTAACTGGAGGACCGAACCGACTAATGTTGAAAAATTAGCGGATGACTTGTGGCTGGGGGTGAAAGGCCAATCAAACCGGGAGATAGCTGGTTCTCCCCGAAAGCTATTTAGGTAGCGCCTCGTGAATTCATCTCCGGGGGTAGAGCACTGTTTCGGCAAGGGGGTCATCCCGACTTACCAACCCGATGCAAACTGCGAATACCGGAGAATGTTATCACGGGAGACACACGGCGGGTGCTAACGTCCGTCGTGAAGAGGGAAACAACCCAGACCGCCAGCTAAGGTCCCAAAGTCATGGTTAAGTGGGAAACGATGTGGGAAGGCCCAGACAGCCAGGATGTTGGCTTAGAAGCAGCCATCATTTAAAGAAAGCGTAATAGCTCACTGGTCGAGTCGGCCTGCGCGGAAGATGTAACGGGGCTAAACCATGCACCGAAGCTGCGGCAGCGACACTATGTGTTGTTGGGTAGGGGAGCGTTCTGTAAGCCTGTGAAGGTGTGCTGTGAGGCATGCTGGAGGTATCAGAAGTGCGAATGCTGACATAAGTAACGATAAAGCGGGTGAAAAGCCCGCTCGCCGGAAGACCAAGGGTTCCTGTCCAACGTTAATCGGGGCAGGGTGAGTCGACCCCTAAGGCGAGGCCGAAAGGCGTAGTCGATGGGAAACAGGTTAATATTCCTGTACTTGGTGTTACTGCGAAGGGGGGACGGAGAAGGCTATGTTGGCCGGGCGACGGTTGTCCCGGTTTAAGCGTGTAGGCTGGTTTTCCAGGCAAATCCGGAAAATCAAGGCTGAGGCGTGATGACGAGGCACTACGGTGCTGAAGCAACAAATGCCCTGCTTCCAGGAAAAGCCTCTAAGCATCAGGTAACATCAAATCGTACCCCAAACCGACACAGGTGGTCAGGTAGAGAATACCAAGGCGCTTGAGAGAACTCGGGTGAAGGAACTAGGCAAAATGGTGCCGTAACTTCGGGAGAAGGCACGCTGATATGTAGGTGAAGTCCCTCGCGGATGGAGCTGAAATCAGTCGAAGATACCAGCTGGCTGCAACTGTTTATTAAAAACACAGCACTGTGCAAACACGAAAGTGGACGTATACGGTGTGACGCCTGCCCGGTGCCGGAAGGTTAATTGATGGGGTCAGCGCAAGCGAAGCTCTTGATCGAAGCCCCGGTAAACGGCGGCCGTAACTATAACGGTCCTAAGGTAGCGAAATTCCTTGTCGGGTAAGTTCCGACCTGCACGAATGGCGTAATGATGGCCAGGCTGTCTCCACCCGAGACTCAGTGAAATTGAACTCGCTGTGAAGATGCAGTGTACCCGCGGCAAGACGGAAAGACCCCGTGAACCTTTACTATAGCTTGACACTGAACATTGAGCCTTGATGTGTAGGATAGGTGGGAGGCTTTGAAGTGTGGACGCCAGTCTGCATGGAGCCGACCTTGAAATACCACCCTTTAATGTTTGATGTTCTAACGTTGACCCGTGATCCGGGTTGCGGACAGTGTCTGGTGGGTAGTTTGACTGGGGCGGTCTCCTCCTAAAGAGTAACGGAGGAGCACGAAGGTTGGCTAATCCTGGTCGGACATCAGGAGGTTAGTGCAATGGCATAAGCCAGCTTGACTGCGAGCGTGACGGCGCGAGCAGGTGCGAAAGCAGGTCATAGTGATCCGGTGGTTCTGAATGGAAGGGCCATCGCTCAACGGATAAAAGGTACTCCGGGGATAACAGGCTGATACCGCCCAAGAGTTCATATCGACGGCGGTGTTTGGCACCTCGATGTCGGCTCATCACATCCTGGGGCTGAAGTAGGTCCCAAGGGTATGGCTGTTCGCCATTTAAAGTGGTACGCGAGCTGGGTTTAGAACGTCGTGAGACAGTTCGGTCCCTATCTGCCGTGGGCGCTGGAGAACTGAGGGGGGCTGCTCCTAGTACGAGAGGACCGGAGTGGACGCATCACTGGTGTTCGGGTTGTCATGCCAATGGCACTGCCCGGTAGCTAAATGCGGAAGAGATAAGTGCTGAAAGCATCTAAGCACGAAACTTGCCCCGAGATGAGTTCTCCCTGACTCCTTGAGAGTCCTGAAGGAACGTTGAAGACGACGACGTTGATAGGCCGGGTGTGTAAGCGCAGCGATGCGTTGAGCTAACCGGTACTAATGAACCGTGAGGCTTAACCTTACAACGCCGAAGGTGTTTTGGCGGATGAGAGAAGATTTTCAGCCTGATACAGATTAAATCAGAACGCAGAAGCGGTCTGATAAAACAGAATTTGCCTGGCGGCCGTAGCGCGGTGGTCCCACCTGACCCCATGCCGAACTCAGAAGTGAAACGCCGTAGCGCCGATGGTAGTGTGGGGTCTCCCCATGCGAGAGTAGGGAACTGCCAGGCATCAAATTAAGCAGTAAGCCGGTCATAAAACCGGTGGTTGTAAAAGAATTCGGTGGAGCGGTAGTTCAGTCGGTTAGAATACCTGCCTGTCACGCAGGGGGTCGCGGGTTCGAGTCCCGTCCGTTCCGCCAC
>JAGXTJ010000039.1 GCA_018333655.1 Bacillota bacterium
CACCAACAAGTTTCAATCCACGCCCCCGCGCGGGGGGCGACACGCCCACGACCTCGATAATTGACGCACCAACAAGTTTCAATCCACGCCCCCGCGCGGGGGGCGACACGCCCACGACCTCGATAATTGACGCACCAACAAGTTTCAATCCACGCCCCCGCGCGGGGGGCGACGGGGCCGATGGGAGTGTGGAGGTGCTAGCTGCCTGTTTCAATCCACGCCCCCGCGCGGGGGGCGACGCCACCGGGGGGCTATGGGGGGTAGCCCCCCATGTTTCAATCCACGCCCCCGCGCGGGGGGCGACGGGGATTTAATATCATCCGCACCGTATCAGGGGATGTTTCAATCCACGCCCCCGCGCGGGGGGCGACGCGAAGAAAGCCACATAGATACAGCCGCTAGGCGTTTCAATCCACGCCCCCGCGCGGGGGGCGACAGGTGCACTATATCGACCTTGAACATCAAACAACGTTTCAATCCACGCCCCCGCGCGGGGGGCGACCAAAGCTACAGCGGGTAAGCCGCAATAAGGGAGGGTTTCAATCCACGCCCCCGCGCGGGGGGCGACTTTTCCACTCCCCATATATCCTTCATATATCCATGTTTCAATCCACGCCCCCGCGCGGGGGGCGACACTGCTCGGAGAGTGAGAGAGTCCAAGAAATTTTGTTTCAATCCACGCCCCCGCGCGGGGGGCGACCGCTCTTTGTCATTTAGTTAACCTCCTTGATTTTGTTTCAATCCACGCCCCCGCGCGGGGGGCGACCTTTACACGGCAAAGACGTGCCTAGGCATGTACAAGTTTCAATCCACGCCCCCGCGCGGGGGGCGACTTGCCGCAATATTCGCGCTTCTTGCTGGGTTTTAGTTTCAATCCACGCCCCCGCGCGGGGGGCGACCCGTCGTGGACCGGCAAAAAGGGTGCAGGGGAGGGTTTCAATCCACGCCCCCGCGCGGGGGGCGACGCACGGCTGATAGGCATCTCGCGAGATGCAAGCAGTTTCAATCCACGCCCCCGCGCGGGGGGCGACCCGACTGCGGGAGGCTATGCGCTAATGCAAATATTGTTTCAATCCACGCCCCCGCGCGGGGGGCGACGCCAACACGATGAAGGTTAAACTGGGACACATACGTTTCAATCCACGCCCCCGCGCGGGGGGCGACGAGTGGAGTTAGTCAGGAAAACGAGGAGGAAACAGTTTCAATCCACGCCCCCGCGCGGGGGGCGACAGCTGTGCCCAAACGTTGATGTCAGCCCTCCATAGTTTCAATCCACGCCCCCGCGCGGGGGGCGACCTGTTGGCATATCTCTCCTAGCAGTTCCGGAGGAGTTTCAATCCACGCCCCCGCGCGGGGGGCGACCCGGTGCGGTTTCATTCTTCTTAATAGGGTGCCAGTTTCAATCCACGCCCCCGCGCGGGGGGCGACAAGTAGCCTATCATCGTAAAGTTACAAGATGGAGTTTCAATCCACGCCCCCGCGCGGGGGGCGACTGCCACCAATCTAGTTAAGTAAGAGCAAGAGCCGAGGTTTCAATCCACGCCCCCGCGCGGGGGGCGACCATGCGCCACCTAATTGTCGTACAGCTATACTACTGTTTCAATCCACGCCCCCGCGCGGGGGGCGACACTAACTATGAACTGATTTGGCAAGTTAACGAGTTGTTTCAATCCACGCCCCCGCGCGGGGGGCGACTTTCTTCTTCTAGGCTTCGTTCTCTCTTCCTTGCGTTTCAATCCACGCCCCCGCGCGGGGGGCGACGAATGACTGGTCGCGGATAGGTTTCACAATACGTAGTTTCAATCCACGCCCCCGCGCGGGGGGCGACAACCTACGTCTGAGCGAGCGGAAGATTATCACGCCGTTTCAATCCACGCCCCCGCGCGGGGGGCGACGATGTCTCTTTGTGTTTCGCCTAGGTTGAGGTCGTGTTTCAATCCACGCCCCCGCGCGGGGGGCGACAACATCTTTGGTGTAACTGTCGTAGCGAAATCGAAGTTTCAATCCACGCCCCCGCGCGGGGGGCGACTCGTTCAGCCAGATATTTAGTTACGGCCATTTCGTGTTTCAATCCACGCCCCCGCGCGGGGGGCGACCATGGGGGAAGGTTCGAGCGTCGCGGAGACACCGGTTTCAATCCACGCCCCCGCGCGGGGGGCGACCTAGGGGTTTATGCGCTTACGCGGCATGATCTAGTGTTTCAATCCACGCCCCCGCGCGGGGGGCGACTTGCTTAAACCTCATATACACGTAGTGTTAGCTTTGTTTCAATCCACGCCCCCGCGCGGGGGGCGACGCGCCGACGGAGCTTCTTCCCCGTGGCCTCGGTGTTTCAATCCACGCCCCCGCGCGGGGGGCGACTTATACTTCTCCTGCTGGAAATGCTCAAGTGTTGGGTTTCAATCCACGCCCCCGCGCGGGGGGCGACCAGCGCCTCTCCATCTTCACCGCAACGCCGAAGGGGTTTCAATCCACGCCCCCGCGCGGGGGGCGACGCAGTCAAGCTTTGTGTGCTCCGTATCCGCCCAGTTTCAATCCACGCCCCCGCGCGGGGGGCGACCGCACATTTCATTTCACCTCCCCCTGCCCTAATCGTTTCAATCCACGCCCCCGCGCGGGGGGCGACTTGATGGTCATGTATTACATCCTCTCGCGTGGGAGGTTTCAATCCACGCCCCCGCGCGGGGGGCGACCGTAGGCGTGGCAAGGGTTATTGGATGTTTACATGTTTCAATCCACGCCCCCGCGCGGGGGGCGACCGGCCAATCTCCATGCTCTCATTAATTTCCGCAGTGTTTCAATCCACGCCCCCGCGCGGGGGGCGACGCGATTCTTGCAGCACGAGGGCAACTGGATTATGGTTTCAATCCACGCCCCCGCGCGGGGGGCGACGAGTTTGCTATGGCCGTGAGGGAGGGAGCCGAATGTTTCAATCCACGCCCCCGCGCGGGGGGCGACCACAAGTCGATAATGCTCCTGACCTTGAGATCGCGTTTCAATCCACGCCCCCGCGCGGGGGGCGACGATGGTCATGTATTACATCCTCTCGCGAGGGAGGTTTCAATCCACGCCCCCGCGCGGGGGGCGACGTCATTGCGTTTTTTAGGAGGTATCGGCAGAGTGGTTTCAATCCACGCCCCCGCGCGGGGGGCGACTCCACTGGGTTGCTGATAAAGGCCAACTCTGTCAGTTTCAATCCACGCCCCCGCGCGGGGGGCGACGTGATGATGCGCAAGATAATGTTCACCACTGCTAGTTTCAATCCACGCCCCCGCGCGGGGGGCGACAATAATGTCGTCGCTGTATGTTTGGCTGTACGTGTTTCAATCCACGCCCCCGCGCGGGGGGCGACTAAAAAAGAGACCGCTAGAAGCGGCCAAGCAAAGTTTCAATCCACGCCCCCGCGCGGGGGGCGACTTGACATAAATTGCCCTCCTCATTTGCGTGGCTCGTTTCAATCCACGCCCCCGCGCGGGGGGCGACCGCACCGGCAGCCGAACCGGTGGAGGGGCAAGAAGGTTTCAATCCACGCCCCCGCGCGGGGGGCGACGCCGACGATGACGCCCGCAGTGAGGTTCACGCTGTTTCAATCCACGCCCCCGCGCGGGGGGCGACACGCCCACGACCTCGATAATTGACGCACCAACAAGTTTCAATCCACGCCCCCGCGCGGGGGGCGAC
>JAGXTJ010000040.1 GCA_018333655.1 Bacillota bacterium
CTGGTCATTTTACGCTAGAAATCGCTTCGTGAACGCCCCATACTCTACGTTCTTCTCTGCTAATGGGTAGAACAGGAAATCAACAGGGTCTAATTGAACGCTGAGAGTTAGAATTTGCAGTGGAATCCTATGTGGGTTCCATAGTTGGTCGCATAAGCATATGTCTGAGTCCAACCGAAACCCAATGTAACCCCTGAGAGAGAAGTAAATTGCTGCGAGTCGATGATTCCTCTGAAGCTGAGATGACTATATATTTGGATATGAGCATGAAGGTTTACATACATCCAACCAAAAATGTTGGGGATTTGGATGGCGGTATGAGCAGTGACCCAGTGTGTGCCTCCCGATTGGATTGACGCATCTGCATGCGCCACGCTTGTAGCTGGAGAGTGAACAATGGCAATACTTTTCAGCGCATCGAATATTGCTTTAAGCTCTTCGTCATTATGGACAACAATAGGCACTACCCCTTCGGGGACTGAGTCGACGCTCTGTAAGCGGTAGAAATCCATGAGTTCTTAGGAGATTGCATTGTCGTTGTTTTGCACGAACCCATCCTTAGTGGCAAAAGCTGAGGATGAGGCAGACAAAATAACTATTAGGCACATAATAATCATGAATTTTCTCACCATAACAGCTCCTTCCTAAATAAGCATTGGTTGTTTGTGTGTTTAGCGTTCAATGCCCTCAGATGTACGCTTTGGGGACTCACTGATACGCCTGTCCGCAACGGGCAAGCGGCAAGTCCCGTTTGAATGCCTAAGTGTAAGGGGCACGATATGTCCTCCACACACAGAACTACCGGATCGTTATTGAAGTGTCAGCAATTTCTGAACATCTACCATTTCATTGCCACTTGGTGTTCGGTAAGAGTTCTCAGAGCAAGTGTTGCTGCGGACAATTCGGCTCCGGTGAGTCCCATTGCATTGCAAGAGGCGGCGTCTGTATAGCATCATCGACACGTGCTAGTCCTCACAGTTTTTATAGGTTGCGATATTACTTGGAGCGTTATGACGAGAACTGTGAGCAATCTTTTCAAGTGGTCAACACCTCTCTTCCATGTTTTGTTGACTGGCTACGAAGAGCATAGCATGTGGTAGTTTGTGTCGCAAGGACATTATAATGGCACGTGCTAGTATACATAACTCAAAAATGAGGAGGAACAGCAGCTTGTGTGGGAGTGACTGCGCCTCGTGCGACTAGGAAGGGTGGCATTATCTTAGGCACGCTTTAGAGATTCGACCGCCATGAAAAGAGCAAAGTCCAGATGCCCTAACTTATGCAAGTGAAACGCTGAGGTAGGTGTTGGTCCCTGTAAACATACACTGGAGCTTTTCCGTCAGACAATATCAAGGGGCCTTTTATCAGTTAAGGGTATGGCATGAAAAACCCCTGCTTTCGCGCAGGGGCATGAAGACTACACTTAAGACTATTCTACCGCTTGAACCGCAAGACCGTGAGGAATGGCTCGCCCATGTGCATCGACGTGCACAAACTTGGCCTGGCCCTCTACTAAATGCTCTGACTCACCGTTACGCAGCACTTGGCCTTGTACGGTTATGCTGGTGCGACCTACTTGCACAACGCAAGTCTCGATGGTGACAATGTCCCCCTTGTTGGCAGGGCGCTTAAACTCAAGCGACTGCAAGCTTACGCAGACAATAGACTCGGGGCGACGGGTTACGCTGGCCACCGCAATAAAGCAAGCCTCTACAAACCACTCGGCCATGCGTCCGGCAAACAGGGTGCCGTGGTGGTTGAGATCCTCTGATTTGACCAAATGCGCTATGCAACCGGATTTCACTGTTGTTCACACCTCCTGTATACATAATACAATGTGCAGACAGAGGGTGCAAGGAAATGTAGCCCGACACAACTGTAAAAAAAGGAATTGTGACCACACACAGCGAAGAACTATGCGCTTGTGAATTTCGCACAGACTCAAATTTAATAGCGCTACTGGGTGCTCCTAGGGGACTAGGGGTTAAAAGGGAATCAGGTTTGAGGCCTGAGCGGTCCCGCCACTGTAACGGGTAGTGTTTGGCAAAGCCACTGTTCGCCTTGCGAATGGGAAGGAGCCAGGCGCGTATACTCCCGAAGCCAGGAAACCTGCCCAAAAGCAATGATACCGTCCTTCGGTCGAGAGGACAGGGTAAAAAGCCATGGGATTATCCTAGCTTTGTATCCAGACCTCAACCAATCGGTTGGGGTTATTATTTTGACTAAATATTGAGGAGGTTCTTAATGAAAATTAAACAGTGGGCGTATATTGGTGCGCTCATTGCCCTAAGCATCTTGGGCGCCTTCATTAAAATCCCTAGTGCAGTCGGGTCCCTTGCTTTTGATGCAGTGCCTGGTTTTTATGCCGCTTTGGCTACTAGCCCCTTTACCGGCGCTGTGGTGGCAGGTCTGAATGTCAATCAGAAACTGAACCATGTGGCAATCTATTTTTGAACCACTGGAGACATTTTGAAACTGAACCATCCGTGGCAGTTCAGTGATTGCTAACGTTATGATCTGTGTTGGTTGTATTTGCCCGCATCAGCTCCCTTCGTGATTCACCCTACCCTGAGCAGTTCTTCACCAAGCCGCACCACCAAAAACAGTTACCAGAAATCATTTGTGGTTGATCGTCCCTCGGCTCCTATGGAGTTGACGGAGGGCTGCGGGGGGGCTACATATTCTCCCTCACCCCCCTAGGGGGGTGAGGGAGAATATGTATGCAGAGGTTGGCAATGGATATCGCCGTTATCTCGTGCCTTGCCTTCATCCCTCGATAGTTATTCAGCCTGCCCAGTCAAGGGGCCGCCGACAGCATTGGTTCGTGCCAACCTCTGGCGTAGCCTGTATGAGCTACCATTCGTGTCTATTATGTGAGATTTGTGCGTCATGCGGTCGACAGTGGCCGCTGTAAGCATCGGATCGCAGAATATCTCAGTCCACCGAGAAAACTCAAGGTTGGTGGAAACTA
>JAGXTJ010000041.1 GCA_018333655.1 Bacillota bacterium
TCGGCTCCGCCAGCTGTCGCTATAACGGTGGTGAGGGCTGCCGTTAACGTCGTCTTACCATGATCAATATGACCAATCGTTCCTACGTTTACGTGCGGCTTATTGCGCTCAAACTTCTTTTTACCCAATTATATTCCCCTCCTAATTAGACCAGCGTGCTACTTCATTTTACCAAGCTCTAAGCGTATCGTCAAATGCTGTTTGCGTGGCTCCGACAGCTCACAAATCGCCCAAAAGCGGGCCATGGCCCATGGCAGTGCTAAGCCCTACTAACATGCCGCGGAGCTGGTCAGCGCCTGAGCTCGCCCCTATAGACAGCTGTCTAGCGACAAGCGCGGGTAGCGCATCCTCATGGCCTGCCAAGAGTGCGAGGAGCAAGTCCTCGGCCACGTCTGTAAAATGACCCCTAGCCGCACAGCAGAGCATCCCTTGACTAAAAATCGTGGTCGCGGTGCGTCGTGGCGCGATTAGGCGTTCACAAAGGGCGGTTAAAGACTGATTTTTGTGCTCGCAGCCATGCTGAGCTAGAGTCGCAAAGTGTAGCGCCACCATGAAGCCAGCCAAGGCATCATCCCCGGCAGGCGTCAATCCAGCCCCTAGCCCGAGAAGGCGGTGCGCGTATAACTCGGGCTGGCTACCACTCTTTACGGCCAAGGATAAAGCCCCCAAATTGTGCCGCACACTCTCAGCAAAGGCATCAGAAGTGCTAGAGTGTAAGGTTGCCCTGGCATACCTACCGGCACGGGCAAGCATGGCGGGTAGAAGCTCTTGGCGCAATGTCGGCTGCCCCTTCGTCAGGGCTGGATAGTATGTATTTCCGCCTAATTCAATCTTTACTTCGCCTACGGCGACAGCACCTAGGCGGCAGTGCACTTGCTGTCCAGGCACTATACCTAGTGCCTGCAGCGAGACGCCCTCCGAGCAATCCGTAACGATATTGCTCGGAAAGTTAGGGGTGCCGCGCACCGAGAAGGAAATTAGAGTGCCGTCCGTGCAGAGCACATTAAAGGCGCGCTTAAAGACGCTGTGCACAACCCCCAATGAGGCTTGTGTGTCCGCGCAGAGGACGGCCACCACACTCCCCATGCTCTCGGCCGCAAGCCTTATCATGCCCCTCACGGTTCCCACCTCCTAATTGCACTCCTTGCTTCTTGCTTCTTGCTTCTTGCTTCTTGCTAATCATAACGGCATAACAAAAAACCCTCGAAGCGCAGGCCTCAGGGCATATAAACAGTATGGAGCTGACGACCGGGATTGAACCGGTGACCTCATCCTTACCAAGGATGTGCTCTACCGACTGAGCTACGTCAGCATTGGTAGCGGGGACAGGATTCGAACCTGCGGCCTCCGGGTTATGAGCCCGACGAGCTAACCAGACTGCTCCACCCCGCAATGTAAGCCCACTTCTTGCCTCTTACTTCTTGTTTCTTGCCTCTTGCCTCTTACTTCTTGTTTCTTGCCTCTTGCCTCTTACTTCTTGTCTCTTGCCTCTTGCCTCTTACTTCTTGTTTCTTGCCTCTTGAAATTTGGTAGCGGGGACAGGATTCGAACCTGCGACCTCCGGGTTATGAGCCCGACGAGCTAACCAGACTGCTCCACCCCGCAATGTAAACACGATGGAGCGGGTGATGGGGATCGAACCCACACAGCCAGCTTGGAAGGCTGGAACTCTACCATTGAGCTACACCCGCGAAAAATTCAGATGGTGGAGAGGACTGGATTTGAACCAGTGTAGGCGTAAGCCGGCAGATTTACAGTCTGCTCCCTTTGGCCGCTCGGGCACCTCTCCACTTATGTGGCAACGAACTTCATTATACACCGAAAAAACGCACGCGTCAAGCCAAAAAGATTTTACAAAAAATGTACTTTAGTCTCGCTCCATAAGGTAGCGTTCTACTTTGCGTTTAACCCGTTGTAAGGCATTATCTATGGATTTAACATGGCGATCGAGGTCTTCGGCGATTTCTTGATATGACTTGCCATCAAGATAGAACCGCAAAACTTGGCACTCCAGGCCGCTTAAGAGTTCGCCCATGCGGCTCTCAATGTCGCGAAACTCTTCCTGATGAATCATTAGCTCTTCTGGGTCGGTGATTTTACTGCCAGAGAGAACGTCGAGCAAAGTGCGATCTGATTCTTCATCATAAATAGGTTTATTAAGGGACACATATGAGTTTAGCGGTATATGCTTTTGCCGTGTGGCGGTTTTAATGGCGGTAATAATTTGACGCGTAATACATAACTCGGCAAAGGCCCTAAAGGAAGACAGCTTGTCCGACCTAAAATCACGAATGGCCTTGTAGAGACCAATCATACCCTCCTGGGTGATGTCATCTCGGTCTGCTCCGACCAAGAAGTATGACTTGGCCTTCGCCCGCACAAAGGAGCGGTACTTGTTCATTAGGTACTCTAGCGCATAGGTGCTTCCTTGCTTGGCGCTTTCTACGATATCCTCTTCCGGCATAAATTCTAGAGACACAGTATCACCGACAGAGCACTCCACTAGGCATCGCCTCCACTCCGAGGAACTCTATAAAACAGTTCATGCCTCATTATATATGATGCATTATGTAAAGGTCAACGAAGAAATCAAGGTTTCATGGGCACATGCGGCGTTGCCTTACTAGCTCAAAAAGCACCACTCCGCAAGCCACAGCCACATTTAAGGAGCTTATGGGGCCAAGCATGGGTATGCTTACCAGTTCGTCGCAGCGCTCCTTAAGCAAGCGAGAAATGCCTTCGCCTTCGCTACCAAGAACAACTGCGAGCGGCCCCGACTGCTTAGTTTCGTAAATGACCTTACCGCTGTCCTCTGCTCCGACAACCCAGAAACCGGCCTCTTTTAAGAGCTCGACATGCTGGGCTAGGTTAGCCACCCTGGCCACGGGAAGATGCGCACTCGCGCCCGCCGAGGCCTTAGCCACGGCCGGCGTTAAAGCAACGCTCCGTCGCTTAGGGATAATAACTCCTTGTGCGCCGGCGGCGAGGGCCGTGCGCATAATGGCGCCAAAGTTGTGCGGATCTTCGAGGTGGTCGAGAACAATTAGCAGCGGGTGAGGATGTGCCTTGGCCGCGGCGAGCAAGTCGTCAAAATCGGCATAGTCGTGGGCAGCTAAACGCGCGATGATGCCTTGATGCGGCCGCCCTTCGCTCATTTTGTCGAGAACAGCTTTATCTGTTTCGACCATAATTACCCCTTTGCTCCTAGCCAACTCGACAATATTACGCGCACTGCCGCCGGCACCCTTTTGCAAAAAGAGCTTGTCTATTTCTTTGCCGGACTTGAGCACCTCGAGCACTGGATTGCGACCTTCTACTTGTTCCATACGAACCTCCTAAATTCTTTGGGGCTAAATTCTTTGGGGTGGATTTTGACAACTCATGTCGCCCTCGGTACAGCCGCGCGAGCTCCAGCAGTCTGGTCCCGCGGCACTGAAGACCGCAGGCGCCTGCTTCTTAACGAGGCGGAGCATGGCAAAAGCTAGGGCGCGAATCTCCCACTGGGCACGTGTGCAGCAGCGCAAGTTAAAGAAATTATACAGACTACGAGCATTCATAGTCGCCACTAGCTTAGTGGCACAGGCATTAGGCAGTATGTAGCGCGCGTCCTCCGCGGGCACTAGTGCCAAGAGTTCAGCATAAGTCTGCTGCAGATGCTCCATGGTGGCGTGGTACTTGGCCGTAGCTGCGGCAGATAGAGCGATACTTGGCGGCGTCACAAAAGAAAAGTTGGTAGCCTTAACATAGCGCTGAGACTGCTGGGAATACGAAGCGATACGATGGCGCACCAGCTGGTGCGAGAGGGCGCGACTTACGCCCTCGATGCCAAAGGTGAAGCTGACATGCTCTAGGGGTGACTCATGGCCTAGCGACAAGAGCTTGTCTACCAACTCACGCGCCTTGCCACCCGCTAACTTTTGTCGAATGCCGGCAATATCGAGAGGCGAGTAACAGAGCCTAGCGGCAGCTGCCACCAAGTCATCAGGCGAGGGGGTGTGCTCTAGTAGGGTTACTTTCACTTTTTTCCTCCTCCTGCAAGCCGCGCATGGCAATCAGAATCTCGCGCGCCCTGTCTTCGCGCCCCGTCAGGTAGAGGTAACCTACTAGCCCTTCGATGCCGGTGCTAGAACGATACTCGGCCACAGACGCGCTCTTTGGTACTTGACCTGCTTTTTGATTGCGCGCCCGACGGTAAATTTCTTGCTCCTCGTACGTGAACATGTCTTCGAGCGCATAGTAGCCCTTAGCCTGAAAGGAAGCACGCACAACACGGGCCGTCGCTTCGTGCATTTGGCTCATTTTGCGTGGGCCTTCCTGCATGGTTAAAATACGCATCGCTAACTCATAGTAGGCATCCCCAATGTAAGCCCATGCCGCGGGCGAGTACTCTTCAGGGTCGATTTGCTTCACTGCTTCTTCCACCTTACGCCCTGCGGAGTATCCTCTATCACGACACCCATGGCCGCGAGTTCGGCCCGGTGAGCATCGGCGGCCTTGTAGTCCTTAGCCTGCCGCGCCGCCTGTCTTTTGGCGATAAGCTCATGCACATGGTCTTCAAGCAAGGTGTCTAGAGTTAAGTGTACGCCTAGAACTGCGGCCAGTCGCACCATTACTGCCTGTGTGCTCTCTGCCTCTACCCCGGCTAGTTCTTCACGCGACAGCGCGATATTGGCCTCTTTGGCGATATCAAATATTACGGCCCAAGCCTCGGCGGTATTAAAATCATCCGCTAAGGCTTCTTTAAACTTCTGCTCATAGCCAGTTAGATCCACTACAGGTGCCTGTGCCGTGCTAGGGCGACCTTTAGCCTGTTCGAGAGCCAACAAGGCATTCTCGAGGCGACCGAGCGCGCTAGCGGCACTGTCGATAAGCTCAAGGTCAAAAGACAGGGGCTTGCGGTAGTGGGCACTTTGCAAAAAGAAGCGCAAGAGCTTGCCGTCGTATTTTTCTAAGAGATCTGCGGCCGTGTGGAAGTTGCCGAGCGACTTAGACATTTTGGAGTTGTTGATAACCAAGAACGCGATATGCACCCAGTACTTAACATAGGGCTCGTCCTCGCTCAGTACCTCACTCTGCGCCCGCTCGTTTTCATGGTGGGGGAACATCAGGTCCATGCCGCCGGCATGAATGTCTATATGCCCTCCTAAGATGCTGCGCACCATGACCGAGCACTCAATGTGCCACCCGGGCCGACCTTGCCCCCAGGGGCTGTCCCAGGCAACCTCATGAGGCTTAGCCGCCTTCCACAGGGCAAAGTCCGCCGCAAAATGCTTGCCCTCTCCTAGTTCAACGCGGCTGCCCAAAATTAGGTCGTCTAGTTTCTGATTGCTCAACTGACCGTAGGCTTCGTACTTTTGCACCGCGAAGTAGACGTCGCCCCCTACTTGATAGGCATAGCCATGCTCTACCAGGAGCAATATGTAGTCTATTATGTTCTGAATATGCTCTGTAACCCGCGGGTGGGCATCGGCGTGGCGAATTTCTAGCCTCGCAGCGTCGGCAAAGTAATTGGCAATCTCGCGCTCTACTAACTCTTCGGTCGAGATTCCGGCTTCTTTGGCCCGCTTAATTATCTTATCGTCAACATCCGTAAAGTTCTGTACATACGTTACCTTGTAGCCTAAGTATTCGAGAATGCGGCGCATGGTATCGCCCAAGACAAAAGTGCGGGCATTGCCAATATGGAAGCGGCCATAGACAGTAGGACCGCACAAGTACATGCCCACTTGCCCGCGTACCCGCGGCACAAAACGCTCCTTCCGCCTAGTCAAAGAGTTGTATATCATTAAATCCATACGACACCTACCTTCTGAAATACAATCATTATATAAGGGATGCCTAGGTGGTGCAAGAGACCGTTGCCACGGCGTAACAGGTGGCTCCCTGCCCCTCACCAATATAGCCAAGCCCCTCGTTCGTGGTCGCTTTGATGTTGACACTGTCCACGGCTATACCTAGTGCCTCTGCCATGTTGGCGCGCATAGCGCTCTTAAAGGGCGCTATTTTCGGGCTCTCAAGCAGCAGGGTGATATCGACTTGCTGCGGTCGCGCACCGCGCTCGGTTAGCAGGCATACGACCTGACGCAGCAAGGTAAGGCTGTCGGCACCACGATAGCGCTCCTCGGTATCGGGGAAGTGCTCGCCAATATCCCCGAGCCCCATGGCTCCGAGCAAGGCATCCATCACCGCATGAGCGACTACATCAGCGTCCGAGTGGCCTAGGAGGCCCTCTGCACAGGGGATGCGCACCCCAGCTAGCACCAACTTGCGACCGGCGACGAGGCGATGCGTGTCCATGCCAAAGCCGATGCGGGTCGTCAAGAGGGCCGCGCTAGACCGCCGGTAGTCCTCCACCGTAGTGATTTTCACGTTCTCCCTCTCCCCCTCGACAATGGCCACCTTATGTCCTATGGCCATGACCAAGGCACTGTCATCGGTAGCCTCTGCCCCCGTTTCGGCCGCAAAACTATGGGCGTCTTTTACTAGCTGTAGGTCAAAGCCTTGCGGAGTTTGCACGGCCACTAATTTGTCGCGCCTAAGAGTAGTCTCTACTTGCCCTGCCTCTGCTATGTAAACAGTGTCATTCAGGCTGATGCCTGGCACGGCCGCCCCGCTAGACTTTGTTGCGGCGACCACACGGGCGATGAGGGGCTGACTAACAAATGGGCGCGCTCCGTCATGAATAAGAACGTAGTTAAAGCTTGGGGGAATGGCCTTTAGCCCCTGACACACCGACTCCTGCCGCGTGCGGCCCCCGGCGACGAAAGTGACTTGGTGACTGCCAAGCAGTGTTTGCATGTATTCTTCGCTACCCTGCGGCACGGCAACAAAAATAGAGTGGAGGCCTGCTGCCAAAAAGGCCCCCACACTATGTGCCAAAACGGTCTTTCCAGCCACTTTAAGGGCCAATTTATCGCCTAACTCTTGCATGCGCGTACTACTACCGGCGGCGGTGATCAAGACACAGACGTCGTTCATCACAGAGCCTACTTGATTTTCGCAAAGATCATGCGTCCGGCTGATGTCTGCAGCACACTAGTAACGATCGCGGCCACTGTGTCGCCGATATGCCTCCTGCCTTGCTCAACCACAATCATGGTGCCATCGTCAAGATAGGCCACTCCCTGGCCAAATTCTTTGCCCTCGCGCATAATCTGCACAGACATCTCTTCCCCAGGCATCACCATGGGCTTGAGGGCATTGGCCAAGTCATTGATATTGAGCACTGCTACGCCCTGAACTTCGCAGACTTTATTCAAGTTGTAATCATTAGTAATTATTTTGGCGTTAAGTAACTGTGCTAATCTAACTAATTTGCTGTCTACTTCCGAGATGTCCTCGAAATCGCGGTTCATTATTTCAACGCGCATGGCACTCTCTTTTTGAATATTGTTAAGCACATCTAGCCCACGGCGACCGCGATTACGCCGCAAAAGATCGGCACTATCCGCCACATGCCTAAGTTCCTCAAGTACAAAAGAAGGTACGACGAGTACGCCCTCTAGGAAATTGGTGCGACTGATGTCAAGAATGCGCCCGTCTATAATGGCGCTAGTATCGAGCACCTTGTATGATTGCTTACCTTTGGCCATGTTGCGCTGCCCACCCTTGCCAAGAGAGAAAAGCCCGATAATCTCGTCACTTTTCTTGGTGGCAACGGCTAACCCCACATAGCCGAGCACTAGGTATGAGGCGCCCCGCAAGTACCCACCGACAATCGGCACAATGCTAAGAAGCCCGGTAAGAAGATTAGCGATAACGAGACCCACAACCAGACCCACTGCCCCAATCACGATGTCTTGCACGGGAACACGGTGGAAGTAGCCCTCGGCATACTCAGCTACTGCCTTGCTCAGTTCGATCAATTTCGGGGAAAGTATAAAAAATATGAGTCCACCAACAAAAGCCCCGACAATGTACATTCCTAATTCTAGGAGCAGACTAAAGTTCTGTGCCGTTATGCTTTCTACCACAGACATCAGCGACGACACCAAGCTAAGGGCTAAAATCGCACCTAGCATACAGAGAACAGCGCGAGCTATTTTCATCCCCAAAGAATCATCCCCCTCTCTCCATATTATGACACAAAAAAGGACGCCTGTGACGTCCTAGGAGCATTCTCTTGTAATCAATTCTTGCACCATGGCCTCACTCTTATTCTCAACCAAAATCAACTCACTGATCAGAATTTGGCGAGCCGTCTCTAACATGCGCTTTTCGCCTGTGGAAAGGCCTTTTTGCCGCTCTCGCGCCATTAGGTTACTCACTACGCGCGCCGTTGCCAAGATACAGCCCGTGCGCAGCTTCTCTAGATTGGCACGGTAACGCCGATTCCAGTTGCCGTCCTCCTCAGGATGAGCATCGCGCAAGGCCTCAATGACTTTGGGCACATCGCTTCTGGGCACAATCTGCCGCAAACCCATGTTGTCCACATTGCTCTCGGGGATGTACACCTTCATCTCCCCTAGCGGTATACGCATCACAAAATACTGTTGGCGCTTACCTAGAATCTCTCTCTCTTCAAGAGACTCAATGATCCCAGCCCCATGCATAGGATACACCACTCGATCGCCTATGCAGAACATTGCCCCACCCCCTTTATTCACCATAACATAGCAGGCTAGGCAAGTCAAGAAAACTGGATTATAGCACAGGTCGGGCGACCCTGTCAAACGGAACTTTGGCTACTGTCGTCGGACTGAGATATTGTCACCCTGAAACAAGAGGGGATACATCCTCCTTTATGTTATGGCGCTACGTAGAACCCGGCAATTTGCCTGCTTTATTGGCCAGCTTCTTTTCTTCAGATTTCACACGTCGTTCAAGTTTCTTGATATCTTCGGCAGGTGGCAATTTTTCAGGTCTTATTCCTCTCTTCCCTAACATATCACGGACGCTGGAATTATTCTGAACATGCTCTCTAGTAATACTATCTTCTCCCCGCAGATTGTCCTCGTTGACATTATGATTGGTCATTTCTGTTGCAAGATTTTTTGCTGCTATAGTCAAGGTTGGCAAGAAGTCCGCCAGCGGCCTATTATCCTTGACTCCAAGAAGGCCCTTCATTTCGCTTGTGTTGCTGCCCCCAAACAATGCGCAGTCTCCTTTTGAGCGAATTCGTCCGAAGCCTTCATCATCAACCCCGCGCTCATAAATATTCTGAGATAATTGTTTCTCGGATTCCTTCAACCTTTCTCTGGCATCCATTCGGACAATCAGCTTCATGCGATCTTCAATAAGTTCTTGTTTTCTAGTCTGTAGTGCAAAATAGCTCTGGGCAAAAGCGATCTCTTCTTTTTTCGGATCACCATTCTGCGCTACCAAGTAACAAGCATATCGAGTAAGCATATAATCATCAATGCCTCTTTTTGCACCGCTACCGAGCTCAACCATTTTCGTGACTTCACGAAAATGGTCTGAAGGGTCAATTCCAGTATTTTTGCAGGAGTCCCACGCTCTATCTATGGCTACAATAAAATTCTCCCATCTAACATATCCCAAACATTCCTGCAATTCTCTTGCATACCAGAACTCAATCCCGTTTTCTGAATCTATATTTACTACTTCATCGAATGTCTTATGCAACTTCTCCAAATTTGCGCTAAGCATACATTACCTCCCGCTCGATATAACTGCAATCTACCACTGAGCCAAAATAAGCGCTTTCAATAAGTCGGCCACCTCAAGCTAGCTACCCCTTAAATTATTCAGCTTTCGGTGAAGGACCGTATGTACAATTCGCAATGGCCCCTGAAACACTCATATCCGTAGCGCCAACTTACCTATCCGCAGCTTTAGAGTGCAGTAACTCACAATCCTTAAACAAATGTGATTGCTATCCAACAAGCCCTCTTCTCAAAACATCCCATAGGCATTCGGGCTCCTAGGGTCTGTTAGACTTTCATCGCTCATATACACAACATACCAAACGTGTGTTCTAAATGCAATATACACACACGCATGTGAGGGTCTCACGCCTCTTGTTCACCAGCAACTCCCCCGTTGTGACAAATTAGCTTCGTTATAGCGCCTAGCACACCCGAATATATTTTCTATAACTCTTTGGACGCGTCTGATAATTCGCACATAATCTCGGCAGGATTACGCTATGGCGCGACGAATACTCCATCAACTGCACCTGCAGGGTGCGTTAGGAAAAGGAGGATTGTTCAGTGAAAATTGCTAACCGCATTCTCTATGGTCTCATCGCTGGCATCATCATCGGATTATTGCTGCACACGGTAAGCGAAACTGCCTTCGCTAGGAGCCTCATGACATACCTCATTGCTCCAGTCGGCGACGCGTTTATTCGCGCCATTCGTATGTTGGTTGTGCCATTAGTGCTTGCTAGTTTGGTCATCGGCACTGCCAGCCTCGGCGACCTCAAGAAGGTCGGGCGTATTGGCGGTAAGATCATGTCGTTTTACCTAGTTACCACCGCCATTGCCATCCTCATCGGCCTAGCCCTGACACTCATCTTCCAGCCAGGGCTCCACGCGGATGTGGCGAAGACTGGGGAATTTAAGGCGGCAGTTGCACCACCGATCATGACAACCCTCATCGAGATGATCCCCACCAATCCCATCGATTCATTAGCCCGTGGAGCAATGCTGCAAATCATTGTGTTTGCGGTGCTCCTGGGTATAGGCATCGCCGCAGTCGGCGACGTCGCCAAGCCCCTCCTGAAAGTTTTTGAGGGTCTCAACGATGTGATGCTGTGGCTGACTACTTTAGTAATGCAGATTGCCCCCTACGGCGTCGCAGCCTTAATTGCGCGCACAGTTATTAACGTAGGCCCCGCCATATTGATTAGTCTGGCTATGTTTATCTTAGTCATCTACCTTGGCTTTATTATCCACCTAGTAGTAGTTTACGGCGGCATCGCTAAATTCTTTGGTGGAGTTAGCCTGATCGAGCTGATTAGGCGAGTTTCGCCCGCTATGCTGCTCGCCTTTACCACGGCTTCCTCTGCGGCCACCCTTCCTGTTACTCTAATGTGCTCGGAGAAGAACCTCGGTATCAAGAAAGAAATTGGCGCATTCACCCTTCCACTTGGCGCTACCGTCAACATGGACGGTACCGCTCTCTACCAAGGTGTTTCCGTGGTTTTCCTCGCACAGCTCCTCGGCATTGATCTCACGATCAACCAGATGCTCACCGTTATTGTATCAGCCACACTTGCGTCCATCGGCACTGCGGGCGTACCTGGGGCTGGCATGATTATGTTAGCCATGGTACTCGAATCTGTGGGCATGCCTGTCAGCGCGATTGGCATCATCATGGGCGTGGACCGCATCGTGGATATGGGTCGCACCACCATGAACGTCACAGGCGACCTCGCCTGCACCCTAGCCGTGGCTCGCAGCGAAAATGCTGTCGATCTGCCTACTCGCCTACATATCTCTACGGGCGGCAAAGCAGTATAGTCCGAGTGGTCACTCGCGTGTATTGATCTAAAGAGAGCGGGCAAGGCCCGCTCTCTTTTCGTCGCTCTTTCACCCATTAGAACAACCACTTTTCATGATAAAGCAGTCTTCTCTCCCTTACCGCCGTGCGGCTGCAGCGTTCCGGCCCGCGATGCGGCCAAAGACGATAGTGTCTGGAAGAGCATTGCCACCAAGACGATTGCTCCCGTGAATGCCACCGGTAACTTCCCCCGCGGCGAATAGTCCGGCTATTGGCTGGCCATTCTGATTGATAACCTCCGCGCGGGCGTTTATCTCAATACCGCCCATGGTGTGGTGGACCGTTGGCGCTCGCGAAGCCGCATAAAACGGGGCGGTGTCGATCTTGTCACCGAACAATGTTCGGCCGAAAGCGTCCCCTCCTTTACGATCCACCGCAGCATTGAACTCCGCGACTGTCTGTACAAGATTAGCGGGGTTCACCCCTATCAACCTAGCTAGTTCCTCCAGTGAATCTGCCCTGAAGGCCCTGCCCTGCGTCACAAGCGTGTCTATGGTTTCATCAAAGTTATTTCTGGTATCCCCGGTCGGATAGCTGTCACGATCTACAACTTCCCACAAGATGGCATCCCTCTGCTGCATCAAGGCCATGGTCATCACATCGCGCCGGGCACCCTCGTTGACAAAGCGCTGCCCTTCTTTGTTGACATAAATCGTGGTGTCAACACTTCGCCCAATTGAACCCGCGAGGCTACCGCTTCTGGGATCGCCGAGAGGCAGCAGTTGAATCTGCTCAAGCCCTACCACTCGCGCCCCAACCACTTCCGCCATACGAATACCATCCCCAGTAGCTCCGGGATGATTGGTTGTCTTAATGCTGGTCAGGGTCGGCCAAACGGTGTTGACTTTATCGCGCATCTCAACATTGGCCCCAAACCCGCCTGTAGCAATGATTACGGCATTGTTGGCTCTAACCGTCAAGGGCCCAGCTGCGGTAGTTGTTTTGACCCCCACGACTCTGCCGCCCTCTAGAATTAGCTCAGTAGCTGTAGTTTCTAGCAGGACTTCAATACCCTCTTCTCTTTCAATGTAAGCGCCTAGGGTGTCTATGAAGCCAGTCCCTAGTGGCATTTCCGGCCTGATCGCCCGCGCCCACATGCCGCCGGGCACAGTGAAGACCCTTTCCTGGAATTTCATGCCTAGCTCTTCTAGCCACTTAACGGCTCCAGCAGCGTTTTCAACCAAAATCCTGATCAACTCGGGATTGCCGCGCCGATCGCCGCCCTCATATGTTTGCGTAAAGTGTCTTTCTACGGAATCTTCTATTCCTTGGGCCTTCTGTCGTCTTTCTTCGACAGCATTAAAAGCACCGCCAGATATAATGGTATTACCACCGATACGAGGCATTTTCTCTAGCACAATCACTGTCGCTCCATTTTGGTGAGCTTCGACGGCTGCGGCTAAGCCAGCGCCACCACCGCCTATAACCACCACGTCAGCGCGTCTTTCCGTAAGTTGGCCTTGCGGCGGAGGACCCGCTGCCGGACGCGTCTGTAATAGTGCGAGGTTACCCCCTGCCTTCGTCAAGGCATCGGTAATGGCGGTGAGCAGACCCCTACTCGTTACCGTAGCACCTGCAACCGCATCAACGGCGACGGTCTGCCCAGCGACTACGGCCGCGGGGATTCGCAGAAGGGCGACATCAGCGATAAGAGGGCTTTCTCTGTGTTCAACCACACGGATACTCTTAATAGCCGTTCTGTCGACCACGACTTCGACTCGGATGTCTGCATTAAAACCCATGGCGGAGGCTTCGTAAGTTCCGGCAGTGAAGGTCAACCCCGCTTCGCGGGGCCACAACAATACAGCAGCCACGACCACAACCAACAACAGCCCCACTAGCAAATACTTTGATGTGACATTTTTCACTAATTTACCGCCCCTTCATCCTATATTTTGCCGTAGTTGCTTCCAACGGACAATTTCAATTGCCCGCCTTTGCCATATTTATGACGAAAATCCCCCAATAAGTGCATACTACCACAGATAAATATATAAAGTAAAGCGAAACAGAGTTCATTTATGAGAAAAGTGTTTATATTTCCTACAAAATGACACAGGGTCGGCGGAGACGGGCCCGCTGGCACCGATACTGCATGCCAGGCGGGAGTTTGACATCTATCTTGGCGTGTAGGATAATCTAAACAGCTACATTGATAACAGAGGTGATAGCCTTGGAAGATTTCTGCACGGCCTTTCAGCAGACGGTTAGCGCTAACTTAGTACGACATCGCAGCATTCTCGACGCGATAACTAAGTTTCAAGAATCTGGAGCACGGGTTAACCGAGCGGTGGCTAAAGCGGCAACAGCCTGCGGGTGCATCGAAATTGGTGTACTAAAACAACCTATGCCCGAAAGCATGCTTTTGTCGGATTTTAAAGACAGTGCTTCAAGCCACATTTGTGGCGAGCTTTGTGAGCATTGTCGCGAAATCATTGAGGAGGAACTTGGCAACAACCTTTTTTACCTAACCGCGATGTGCGAGCTCTTGGGGCTCAACCTGCATGACATTGTGCAAAAAGAAAATAACCGAGTTTCGACACTCGGCTACTTTAAGCTAGGCTAGACTACTTCGCTCTGGCGAACCCAAACAACAAAGACTGCCGCAGGCTACCCTACAAGGTAGCCTGTTTACTTTTTCTGGCGCGCTTTCTTCTCTTGGCGGCGCTTCAGCCGCAGAGCCTTTTGCTTCTCATAGCGAATTCTCCACTGAGCAGGTAGGCGGCGCCACAAAGCCCCGTGCCACCCTAAGCCGAACAAGGCGTAGAGCACTAAGGGGATGAAGATCAGGCGACGCGCAAACCAGAGCACAATGACGCTCGCTAAGATAGCCACTACTAAGAGCGCCCCACTGTGGGGCAGGGAAACTTTTTTAAAGTCTGGGTAAGGAATGCGGCTCACCATTAGCGCCGCGAGAGCCAGGTAGGCCGCGGGCAGTAGCCACGCGGGAATGGTCCCGGCATAGAGGGTCGCCGTTGCCGAAATGCCCCCGGCGGCAGTTATAGGTAACCCCGTAAAATGCCCCTGCAGCGGTGCAGACTGGGTGTTAAAGCGCGCTAAGCGAATGGCCCCGCAGGACACATAGAGCGCAGCAGCGACATGCGCTAAGGCGTCATTTGGCTGCAGGTAGATAAGCAGGACGGCAGGGGCCACGCCAAAGGTGATGACATCCGCCAAGGAGTCTAAATCCCTGCCAAAGCTGCTCGTAACGTCTAGCAGGCGAGCTAGGCGCCCGTCCAGACCATCGAGAAACATGCCGAGAATGATGACGAAAGAGGCATTGCGCCAGTGAAGCCCCGAGATAACTAGCACTATGGCTAAGAGACCCAAGTACAAATTGCCCAGCGTGAAGGCTGATGGCAAGTAACGTCTCACCCGACTAGGCACGTTTAATCACCCCAATTACCGTTTCTCCACCCACCACTTTGTCGCCCACGCGCACCGTACAATTCGCCTCGCGGGGCATAAATACTTGCATGGACGAGCCAAATTTCATGACGCCAAACTTCGCTCCTCGTTCTATCTTATCGCCCACCTTAACCCAGCATACCACCCGCCGCGCCACCACACCTACAATCTGCACTAATAGACACTGTGTGTCTGCACCTTTGATAGCCACATAGTTGCGCTCATTCACTGCCGGCGCATCTACTAAGTAGGCCGGGCGAAAGAGCCCCGGCTGGTGAGCCACCTTGGTAACTTCGCCGGCAATAGGGGAACGGTTAACGTGGACATCGAGGGGGCTGAGAAAGATAGTGACTAGCTTGGCCGGGGCGGCGAAAAGATACGGCTCGTTTACTTCTGCCACCACCATAACCCTGCCATCGGCAGGCGAGAGGAAAGTAGTTTCGTTTTCTATTTCTAGGGGATGAGTGCGCTGAGGGTCGCGAAAAAAATAAGCTAAGAATATTACCAAGGCCAGCGGGATTAAGACTAGCAAAGGATGTATCAAGTAAGCCCCTAGGGCCAGCACCGCCAAAATTAAGAGGTAAGTGCGCCCTTCTTGTAACAATAACAAAGTTAAGCCCCCCTAATTCTAGCTAGTGTCGGTAGCTCAGCACTTGCTCCTTGAGCCTTTCTAGGCCGTTTTTAATGGCCCTCGCCCTAATTTCTCCGATGCCCTCTACCTCGTCAAGCTCCTCCAGCGAGGCGCTCAGAATGCCCTGAAAGTCGCCAAAAGCCGCAACTAGATTGTCCACAATGCTTTCGGGCAGCCTCTGTATTTTGCTGAGCAAGCGATAGCCTGCAGGTGTAATCGCTTGGTCGAGAGCATTTAAGCTGCCGCCATGCCCTAGCACGCGGCCAATGTGTAGCGGGTTCAGCAATTCGTCTACGCTGAGGGCGGCCAGTTGAGCGCGAATCTCGGGCAGGCTCCGCGGTTCGCCCGCCTGCAAGTAATCTCGGATCAAAAGATTGGTCTCGTCCTCCACGTCATGCGACAACTCGATGAGCTGCATGCGAATAAGACGCCCCTCCGAGCCCATTTCGACAAGGTAGCGACGCACCTCGCTAGCACCACGCAGCACCATCTCGGCACGGTGCACAGCTGTAACCACATCGTACAGCGTCAGACTGTTACGAAACTCTTGCAGTGACAGCTCCGCTAACATCTTGTCTAGACCAGTTTTGTACTTTTCTAGCGTACTGATGGCCTGGTTAGCCTTGGCTGTAAGTTCGTGAAACTCGCGCAGTATGTACTTAATGGACCCTCTATAAAGGGTAATGATTGACCGGCGCTGCGAGATAGCGACTACGACTTCACCTGTCTGCTTGGCTGCGCGCTCGGCGGTGCGGTGCCTTATGCCTGTCTCAGACGAGGGAATGGTGGCATCGGGTACTAACTCGGCGTTAGCATAGAGAATGCGTTTTGCATCCTTGTTGAGGATAATAGCACCATCCATCTTGGCCAACTCATAGAGCGAAGTCGGAGAAAACTCGCAGTCTAGGGCAAAACCGCCATCGACGATAGACATCACCTGGGGCGAGTCACCCATAACGATGAGCGCGCCTGTTTTGGCCCGCAGAACATTGTCTAGGCCCTCCCTGAGCAGGGTGCCCGGAGCTAAGATGCGCAGGGCGCTTAACAGCTTTTCGTTATCAGACAAAGTGGCACCTCCTTATATATTCCAAATCGTGTGCAGGGCCTCTGCTAAATGCTCGACTGGGTGGATGACAATGGTACCCCCTAAGTTGGCGAGCTCTTTTCTATGGCGTGCCGGCACGATCAGCTCTTTAAAGCCTAGCTTGGCCACCTCTGCCGCGCGCGCTTCGACGCGGCTCACGCCGCGTATTTCACCAGTCAGACCCACCTCGCCTAGGACGGCTAGCTGCCTGTTGATACGGGTGTTGCGCAAGCTCGACGCTAGGCAGACGGCGATGGCCAAATCTGCGGCGGGGTCACTTACTTTCATGCCCCCCACGGCGTTCACATAGCTATCCTGATGAGAGATATCAAAGCCTGCCCGCCGCTCGAGAACTGCTAAAATCATGGCCACGCGGTTACTTTCCACCCCAGAGGTGGTGCGGCGAGGGCTGCCGAAATTTGCCGGGCTCAGGAGCGCCTGCAGCTCTACCAGTAACGGGCGCGTGCCCTCAAGAATGGGCACTACCACCGAACCAGCGACGTCTACCGGTCGCTCGGTTAAGAGCAGCTCTGAGGGGTTCTTGACATCGGCTAGGCCCCGGCTCCCCATCTGAAACACGCCCACCTCGTTGGTGGAACCGAAACGATTTTTCACTGCGCGGAGCAAACGAAAGGCCAGGTGGCGCTCTCCCTCAAAATACAGCACCGCGTCAACCATGTGCTCAAGCACCCGCGGGCCAGCGATTGCGCCTTCTTTGGTGACATGGCCGACGAGAAAGATACTAACTTCTGTTTCTTTGGCGAACCTGATCAGATGAGCGGCAGAGTCGCGCACTTGCCCGAGCGAGCCTGGCGCTGCGGGCATGGCCTCGCTCTGCATAGTCTGAATGGAGTCTACTACCACCATGGCCGGCCCCGCCGCACGCAGCAGCTCTATGAGCCTGCCTACATCTGTTTCGGTAGTTACCAGTAGCTCCCCCGCCTTAATGTCAAGTCGCTCCGCGCGTAGGCGCAGCTGCTCTAGCGACTCTTCTCCCGAGGCGTAGACGACTTTTTTTCCCTGGAGCACTAAGGCATGGGCCGTCTGCAGCATGAGCGTCGACTTGCCGATGCCTGGGTCGCCGCCCACTAGGACTACCGACCCAGGCACTAGGCCCCCGCCTAAGACTAGGTCAAGTTCTTGCGAGCTGGTGGACATCCGTGCCTTGTTGTCGGCTTTAACCTCGCCTAAGGCGACCAGGGCATTGACAACGACCCGAGCCCGAGCCTGACCGCTTTTCTTGGTTACCAGGCCTTCGGCCATGGAGTTCCACGCACTGCATCCCGGGCACTTGCCCACCCATTTCAGGCTTTCTTGGCCGCACTCTGTACAAAAAAACCGCGTCTTATCTCCCAATGGCACACCGCCTAAGCCCAAGGATTCGTAGTTTCACCTATTATAACATGCCCTCCCTTCTAGGCGTAAAAAACAAGGCCAGAAGCATTGCTCCTGGCCTTAAAACTGCTACCCCTTGGCGAATACCAAGGCGTTATCGCGCACGGAAATGTGAATACTGTCGCCCTCGCTAAACTCACCACCTAGGAGCCGCTCCGACAACTCGTCCTCCACCTGCTGCTGCAGGGCCCGCCGCAGCGGCCTGGCCCCTAGCAAGGGGTCAAAGCCAACCTCGGCTAAGAAATCGTGGGCATCGTCACCAAAGCTCACCTGTAAGCCGGCCTCACAAAGCCGCAGCGCTAAGTCTTTAAGCATGATCGCCACTATTTTTCTAATTTCGGCTTTTTCAAGCTGATGGAAGACAATAATGTCATCGATGCGGTTAAGAAACTCTGGGCGCACGGCCTTCTTAAGCTCGTGCAGGACACGCTCACGCATCGACTCATAAGCGCCCTGGCTCTCTCTAGCGGGGTGGCGCCCGCCAAAACCGACGGCGTCCCCTTTGCGAATGATCTCCGCTCCCACATTCGAGGTCATAATGATGATGGTATTGCGGAAGTTGACAGTGCGCCCTTTAGAGTCAGTCAGCCGACCGTCTTCGAGCACTTGCAGCAGGATGTTAAAGACTTCAGCATGCGCTTTTTCCATTTCGTCAAAGAGCAAAACACCATAGGGCTTGCGGCGCACCGCCTCGGTAAGCTGCCCCCCTTCGTCATAGCCGACATAGCCAGGCGGCGAACCGACTAGTCGCGACACGGTGTGGCGTTCGCTGTATTCAGACATATCAATGCGTGTCACCGCATTCTCATCGCCAAACATGGCGAGGGCAAGCGTCTTGGCTAGCTCTGTCTTGCCCACACCAGTGGGGCCCAGAAAGTAAAACGAGCCAATGGGTCGCTTAGGGTCCTTAAGCCCTACCCGCGCACGCCTAAGAGCGCGCGACACAGCACGCACAGCTTGCTCTTGCCCGATGACGCGTTCGTGCAGTATGCTCTCTAGTTTGAGCAAGCGCTCTGTCTCTTCTTCTTTTAATTTACTTACGGGTATCCCCGTCCACGAGGCCACTATATGCGCTACGTCTTCCGGCGTTACTTCCGCCTCGCTTCGCATGCGCTCTCTTTCCCAGGCCTGCCTCATCTCTTCTAGTTGGTCGCGCAGGAGTTTTTCTTTGTCTCTTAGTGCGGCTGCTCGCTCATACTCTTGGTTAGTGGCGGCGGCCGCTTTCTCGTTTTTTAAGGCGAGAAGTGCTTCTTCTACTTCTTTGAGATTGGGGGGTGCGGTAAAATTCTGCAGCCGCACGCGGCTACTAGCTTCATCGATAAGATCAATGGCCTTGTCTGGCAAGAAGCGGTCGGCAATGTAGCGGTCCGATAGCTTGACTGCTGCTTCGATGGTTTCATCGGTTATTTTCACCCGGTGGTGCGCCTCGTAACGATCTCTGAGGCCCTTAAGAATCTCGATGGCATCAGCCGAACTGGGAGCATCGACCATCACCGGTTGAAAGCGCCTCTCTAGGGCCGAGTCTTTCTCCACATACTGGCGAAACTCATCTAGGGTTGTCGCGCCTACGCATTGCAACTCGCCTCGCGACAGGGCCGGCTTTAAAATATTGCTGGCGTCAAGCGCGCCCTCGGCCCCACCTGCCCCAATGATGGTGTGCATTTCGTCAATGAACAAGACAATATTGGCTGTCTCGCGTATTTCTGCCACCAGCTTGTTAAGGCGTTCCTCAAATTCGCCGCGGTACTTAGTCCCCGCAACTAGCGACGCCATATCAAGGGCGATAACTCTTTTGTCGCGCAGGGTTTCAGGCACTAGGCCCTGAATAATATTTTGCGCCAAACCCTCCACGATGGCGGTCTTGCCCACCCCTGGCTCACCGATGAGTACGGGGTTGTTCTTGGTGCGCCGCGAGAGAATCTGCACTACGCGCTCCATCTCTTTGGCCCGGCCAATTACGGGGTCTAGCCTCCCCTCACGCGCCATCGCCGTGAAATCTCGCCCGTGCGCATCTAAGGTTGGCGTCTTGCTCTTGTGCTTTTTGGGCTTTTCGTGGCCCTCGCCGCTCGGTTTATCCGCCTGAGGCTCGGGCATGGCTTCTTCGCCAGAGGCAAAGACCTCGCGCATGCTGTCGACATCTATTCCGAGGCCAGCTAAGATCGCTGCCCCCACTCCCTCACCCTCTTGCAAAAGACCAATGAGGATGTGGGCGACATCAATGGCGCTGAGATTTTGCCGGCGTGCCTCAGCAAAAGCTAGCTCGAGCACCTTTTTAACCCTAGCCGAGGCGCCTTGCACCGCGCTGTGATTCCCCTCGGGTACGAGCTGCGTCAAAAGCTCCCGCACGCGCTCCTTGGTTAAACCTAAGTTGTGTAAAGCCTCGGCGCGCTCGCCGCGCATGGTCATTACTACTCCTAGCAGCAAATGTTCGGTACCGATAATAGGGTGTTTGAGTTCTCGCGCGCTCTCTTCGGCGGCGGCGAGCACCTGCTGCGCCTCCGGCATTAATGGAAACATCATTTTTTCTCCCTCCTTAAGACCTCTAAGAGCCTGCTACGTACCGCTTCGGCACGTTTCACATCTCGTTCTAAGGCATGTAGCTCTTGCTTATGTGTGGACTGCAAAACTCCGGGCTGTATCAGTACCAGTAGCTCCGACAAGAGCGACAGGGGCAGTGACAGGAGCCCCGCCGAAACTCCAAGCCGCAGCTCCGACAACAGGGTCATGGCCTCGCTGCTGTCAAGCATTCTGGCGTTAGTCAGTATACCTAGCGCACGAAAGACGCGGTCTTCAATTTTGGGGCGATTCGCGGCCAGCATCTTCTTCTGGAGCGCTTGTTCCTGCCCCACAATCTGCAGAGTCACCGCCTTTAGGTTGCGCACTACTTCCTCTTCGCTGACTCCACTGGTGACCTGATTAGAAATTTGAAAGATATGGCCCCTCGCCTCGGTACCCTCGCCATAAAGGCCTCTAGCCATAAGACCAAACTGCCCAATGGCCATCAGCACCCGGCCAATCTGCCCCGACTCCACTAGTGCAGGCAAGTGCAGCATCACCGAGGCTCGCATGCCCGTGCCCACATTGGTGGGGCAGGCCGTAAGGTAGCCATACTGCTCATGAAAGGCAAAATCTAACTCACTTTCTAGCAGGTCATCGCAGCGGCTCGCCCCCTGCCAGGCCGTATCTAAGTCTAAGCCGCCTAGCACGCACTGAATACGCAGGTGGTCTTCTTCATTTAGCATCACCGACAGCCCGCTCTCCGGCGAGAGCGCCACGGCACCCTCGCGTTGATTGGCTAAGTCGTAACTGATGAGGTGCTCTTCGACTAAGGCTAGCCGCTCATTCTGCGGCAGCTCAGCCATGCGCAGCACCTGGTAGTTGTCGCGAGAGGGTTGTCTCAGGACTCTTTCGATGCGCGCTAAAACTTCGCGCTGAGCTTCCTGGCTCATGGTCCCCGGAAAGGGCAGGTCCTTAAGATTACGCGCTAGGCGCACGCGGCTAGATATAACAATGGGGCCGTAGGGCATCTCTCCTGTGGCCCATTTGGCGCGGTACTCCATCTTACTTACCTCCTTCACTCAGCCTCTAGCTTTTTAATTTTATCGCGCAGCTCGGCCGCACGCTCGAAATGCTCTTGGTCAACCATCAGCTTAAGCTCGTCACGGAGCTGATGAAGTTGTCGTTTGCGCACCATGGCCTGCGCCCCCCGGCTCGGCAGCTTGCCCTGATGCACAGGATTGCCGTGAATGCGCTTGAGGAGCGGCGCGATTTGACGGCTAAAAGTCTGGTAACAATCCGCGCAACCGAAGCGGCCGCCTTCGGCGAAGCGACGATAGTCCGACCCACAAGTCGGGCAGACCATGCCCCGCGACTTTGGTGTAGGGGCGGCTTGCTCAAGGCTCATTAGGCCTGCCAGTAAGTTATTAATGCTAAAACTACCCGGGCCCACACCCATAAGGTCTAACTCGCCCATGGCCCGCGCGCAGACCTCACAAAGGTTCTTTTCGCTGCGGTCACCATTCGTAACCTGGGTTACATGTACGGTGGCGGGCCTCTCTCGGCATTCTTCACACAACATAGCGCTACGCCTCCTTCTCAATCATCAATATGGCCAGCATGGAACGCACTAGCTCGGCCCGCACCTGGTCGCGCCAGGGCAATTCTAGGCGCAAAATGGCTCTATCTACCGCAATACTCATCAGACGCGCCTCCCGCTCGGAAACGAGAGCGGCCTGGTACAGCACGTCAATCAGGTGATGGGCCTCCTCTTGCGTCAGTGCCAAGGCGGCATGCCGCAAGCACTCTTGCCACAATAGATCCGCGCTCCTCGCAAGGCGGGTCAGGCGAATGTAGCCGCCGCCCCCACGGCGCGACTCCACCCAGTAGCCACGCTGCGGTACAAACCTAGTTTGTAGCACGTAGCTAATTTGCGAGGGTGCGCAAGAGAAAGCCTCGGCCAGCTCACCGCGCCTAAAGACGATAGAGGCACCACGTGTTTCGTCAAGCTTACTGACTAGGTAGGCTTCGATGTCATCCGCAAGATTGTTCATGCCTAGGCCCCCTTCGGCAAAGGACCAAAACTCTGTCCTTCACTGACCTTAATTCTAATATACCCCCAAGACATACTCAAACATAACTAAGCTGCAAATCTGCCAAAATTTGCTCTCTTAGTCACGCAAGCTTCGCCTTGCTCGCCACTGCGCGTTTTTTGAGCAAAAACCGCCGCGATTGCTCGCAGCGGCTTCATTACCTAGGCCTCTTACCTACCAAACTTGCATCACGACAAACTTAAGGTAGCTGGTCTCATTAGCGGCTAAGAGTAAGGGGTGGTCGGCACCCTGCCCGCGCACCGCCACTACTTTAACTTGGCGATGGGCGTCCCGTGCGGCTTCGTTCAAGATGTAGAGAAAGTCCTCGCGCGACACATGGTATGAGCAGCTAGAGGAGATAAGAAAGCCCCCCGGCCTGACTAATTTTAGCCCCCGCAGGTTGACCTCCTTGTAGCCCCGTCGCGCCGCCGGCAGCGAAGCCTTATTCTTAGTAAAGGCCGGCGGGTCAATCATTACCGTGTCGTACTGCTCTCTTTGCTCGACCTTTTCGCGCAGAAAGTCAAAGGCATTGGCCTCTACAGCAGAAATGACGGACATCCCATTTAGGGCCGCGTTCTGCAGGGTGCCCGCGACGGCCACAGCCGAAATATCGACCGCGGTAACTTCGGCCGCACCGAAGCCCGCGGCGTGCACCGCAAAAGACCCCGTGTGACTAAAGCAGTCGAGCACCTTGGCGCCGCCGACGAAGGGCTTAATGTAGGCTCTATTTTCGCGTTGGTCAAGAAAATACCCTGTCTTCTGCCCAGCCCACAAATCCGCCACGAGGCGAAAGCCGTTCTCCTGCGCTTCTACCTGCGGCGTAAAGGCCTCGCCGGCAAAGTCCACCGAGAGCGGCAGCCCCTCAAGGCGGCGCACAGGCACATCATTGCGCAGCACAATGCCCTTAAGATCGAGAAGCTCCCGCAGGGAGGCTATAATCGTCGCCGTATGCGCTTCTATCCCTAGGGCGAGCACCTGCACCGCGGCATAGCGGTCATATATATCTACAATTAGCCCGGGCAGGGAATCGGCCTCGGCGTGCACCAGGCGGTAGGCATTTGTCTCTTTGCCAATCACCCTCTGGCGCAAAGTCTGGGCCTCTAAGAGCCTTCGGCGCCAGAACTCTGCCCCCACTTCCTCATCCTGCCTAGTTAGTAGCCGCACCACAATTTGACTGGCAGGGTTGTAGTAGCCCACGCCCACGAAGGCGCCGGCATGGTTCATCACCCTAACTAGGGAGCCGGGGCTAACATTGCCTGCCACGCGGCCTACTTCGCTCTGAAACACCCAGGGGTGGCCGGCCGAAATTCGCGGGCGGCGCTCTTTTAGTAAGTAAACAGTCGGATACATGTAAAATTCCCCTTCCAAACGAAGAGCTGTCCCAAACTAGTCTTTGAGACAGCTCGCTTCTTTATTCTTCCTCTTTTTTGGCCGCTAACGCTATGATGGGGTCTGCGACATTGCTCGGCACTTCTTCATAGTGAGCGTGCTCCGTTCTAAACGAGGCCCGTCCTTGCGTCATAGAGCGCAAGTCAGTGGCATACTTGAACAACTCGGCTAGCGGGGCCTGCGCCCTTACTAGCTGCATGCCGCCACTAGGTTCCATACCGAGGATGCGCCCGCGCTTCTTGTTTAAGTCGCCGATGATGGTGCCCATGTCTGCGTCGGGCACTAGTACCTCGACATTCATAATAGGCTCCAGCAAGATGGGGCGACAGGCCATAAAGGCCTTTTTAAAGGCGAGCGAGCCAGCTATTTTGAAGGCCATTTCAGACGAGTCCACCGCATGTGACGAGCCATCTACCAGGGCGACACGTACGTCGACCACCCTGTAGCCGGCGAGAACGCCCTCTTCCATCACTTCACGAATGCCCTTCTCCACGGCTGGAATGTAATTGCGAGGCACCGAGCCCCCGACGACTTTATCGACAAAATCAAAACCGACGCCAGCCTCTGCCGGCTCCATCTCAATCCACACATGCCCAAACTGCCCTTTACCGCCGGATTGTTTCTTGTGCTTGCCCTCCATACGAACGGAGCCGCGAATAGTCTCGCGGTAAGGCACACGTGGCAGCGAAATAACTAGGTCGACGCCATACTTTCTGGCGATGCGGCTAGTAATGACTTCAAGATGCAACTCACCCATGCCCGAGATAATTGTCTGCCGCGTTTCGGTGTCGCGCCGCACAACAAAGGTGAGATCCTCTTCTTGCAGGCGGGTGAAAGAACTGCCGATTTTCTCTTCGTCCCCTTTAGATTTAGGCTCCACCGCCATGGAAGTAACCGGCAGCGGGAAGACTACCCCCTTGTAACGGATCTGATGCTCTTTATCCGAGAGGGTGTCTCCCGTGGCGGTAGTTTGCAGCTTAGCCACGGCGGCGATATCTCCGGCCACAACTTCGCTGACCACCTCCTGCGTCTTGCCGCGCACCAAGAAGAGCTGCCCAATGCGCTCGGTGGCGTCTTTAGTGCTATTTAGTACCGCAGAATCCGATTTAATAACACCGGAATACACTCTAAAGAGCGACAGCTTGCCCACATAGGGGTCGGCCATGGTCTTAAAGACGAGGGCGGAGAAAGGCGCGCTAGCAAGCGGGGCCCTTTTCTCTTCACTACCCGACCTAGGGACCAAACCCTTTGCCGGGGCAAAATCTTTGGGCGAGGGGAAGTAACGTATAATGGCGTCAAGTGCCGACTTCATGCCTATATTGCGCAGGGAGGAACCGCACAAGATGGGGCTAAGTTTGCCCGCCAAGATGCCCGCCTTCGCGCCACGCATAACTTCTTCTAGGGTAAGCTCCACGCCCTCTAAGAATTTCTCGAGCAGCTCATCGTCAGTTTCAGCAACGGCCTCAAGCAGTACCGCGCGGTATTCCGCCGCCTGAGCCTTCAGTTCTTCGGGTATGGGGCGCTCTTCTACCTTGCGGCCATTATCGCTATAGTAAAAAGCCTTCTCCATTAGTAGATCGACGATACCCACGAGCTTAGTCTCCGCACCGATGGGCATCTGTATGGGGGCAGCGCTACTGCCAAAAATCTCTTTAATTTCGCCCACTACGCGCGCGAAATTGGCGTTTTCACGGTCCATCTTGTTGATGAAAAATGCGCGCGGCAAATTCTGTTCGCCCGCATACTGCCAGACTTTTTCCGTGCCTACTTCTACTCCCGAAACAGCGCAGGCGAAAATAAGTGCGGCATCTGCGACGCGTAGCGCCCCCTTAACTTCGCCGACGAAGTCAAAGTAGCCCGGCGTGTCAATAAAGTTGACCTTGTGCCCCTGTGCCACACAAGGCCCGAGCGAGGTAGTGATAGAGATGTTGCGCTTTACTTCTTCAGGGTCATGGTCAGAAACGGTGTTGCCCTCGTCTACCTTGCCCATGCGGTCGATGTGCCCGCTAGAGTAAAGTGCGGCTTCGAGAAAGCTCGACTTACCTGCCCCACCGTGACCTACGAGACAGATATTGCGGAGCTGCTCTGTGGTGTACTGCTTCAAACAAAATCTCCTCCTTCAAAAAGCACCTGCCAGCATTTTGCGTGTCCTTACGCTACCATTTCGCCGCAGGGTGAAGGTTATCCTGCCTGAATGATAGCAAGATTAAGATAATGTTAAATGACCTGCCTACTTAGCCTCCCTAACCTCGGCTGTAGTTAGGTGCCTCTTTAGTAATGCTGACATCATGCGGGTGGCTCTCACGTAGGCCTGCCGCCGTAATCTTTATAAATTCAGTTTTGGTCTGCAAATCGGCTATCGTCTGGCAACCGCAGTAACCCATGCCCGACTTTAGCCCACCCATGATTTGGTACACTGTCTCCGAAAGGGCGCCGCGGTAGGGCACACGGCCCTCTATCCCCTCGGGCACAGCCTTGGCGGCCTGCTCCTGGAAGTAACGGTCCTTACTGCCCCTCTCCATAGCGGCGATGCTGCCCATGCCGCGGTAGACCTTGTAGGTGCGCCCCTGAAAAACTTCTGTCTCGCCCGGGCTTTCTTCCGTGCCCGCCAAGAGATTGCCCAGCATCACCGTAGATGCGCCCGCCGCTAAAGCCTTGACCACATCGCCCGAATACTTAATGCCGCCGTCGGCAATAATCGGCACACCAAAGGGAGCAGCGGCCTGCGCACAATCGTGGACGGCCGTTACTTGGGGCACGCCCACACCCGCCACCACGCGCGTGGTGCAGATGGAGCCCGGCCCGATGCCCACCTTTAGACCGTCGGCACCAGCCGCGATAAGATCGCGCACCGCTGCTGCCGTGGCAATATTCCCCGCGATAAGGGCGACTTTAGGCCACGCCGCCTTTGTCTCGCGCACTTGCCGCAGCACGCCGTCTGAATGCCCGTGGGCGGTGTCTATGACTAAGACGTCAACGCCCGAAGCCACCAGCGCCGCCGCCCTATCCATGGTTCCTGGCCCCACGCCAATAGCCGCCGCCACTCGTAATCTACCCAAAGAATCCTTAGTGGCCTGCGGGTACATGCGCGCCTTCTCGATATCTTTAATCGTTATCAGGCCAATCAGCTGAAAGTTGTTGTCCACTAGGGGTAGCTTTTCTATTTTGTGCTTCCAGAGTATGGCCTTAGCTTCTTCTAGCGTCGTGCCCCGCGGTGCGGTCACCAAGTTTTCTTTGGTCATGGCCGTGTATATTTTGGCGTCTAAATCCACTTCAAAGCGAATGTCGCGGTTTGTAATAATGCCCACTAGCTTGCCCTGCACGGTTATCGGCACACCCGAAATGTGGTAGCGCTCCATCAGGCGCAGGGCGTCGCGGATAAGGTGCTCGGGCGACAAGAAAATGGGGTCGGTTATAACGCCGTGCTCCGAGCGCTTGACCCTATCTACCTCGGATGCCTGCTGCTCAATGCTCATACTCTTGTGCACTACGCCTAGACCACCCTCGCGCGCTATAGCAATGGCCATGCGAGACTCTGTTACCGTGTCCATACCTGCGCTTAAAATTGGGATGTGCAGGCGAATATCCTTCGTCAGATAGGTGCTGGTGTCCGCGTCCCGCGGCAAGACCTCTGACTGGCGTGGCACCAAAAGAACGTCATCAAAAGTTAAACCCTCGCGCACTGTTTATACCCCCATGCTTGTCTCTTTATTAGCTCAAAATCATACCAGAAACAAGATGCAAGAAGCAAGAAATAAGAAGCAGGAAGATAGATGCAAGAGAGAGGAATAAACGTTTATTAACCACAGAGTACACAGAGAAAAGCAAGAGAGGAATAAGGAGTAAAATTGGATGTACTCGTTCCATGTTCCTCTCTTTTCCACGCCTCTGTGCCTCTGTGGTTGAAATCGCCTCCTGAAGCAAAGACCCCTAGCATAGCTAGGGGTCTTCTAAGAAGATTCCGGCGGCGACCTACTCTCCCGGGGACTTGCGTCCCAAGTACCATCAGCGCTGGAGGGCTTAACTGCCGTGTTCGGGATGGGAACGGGTGTGACCCCTCCGCCATAACCACCGGAAATATGCACTCTCAAAACTAAACAGTGGAGACATTCA
>JAGXTJ010000042.1 GCA_018333655.1 Bacillota bacterium
CCTACCATTATTATCAATCATAAGACGTGACCCTCTGCAGAAAGTGTCACCGTTTTAGCGCGCTTTTACGCCACCCTGTGGAAGCGCGATTTTTTTGTGGGTAGAGACAGGTTCTGATGATATAATCAGGGAGAATTGAAGGCGTTAAAGGAGGGCTCAGCTTGGCCCAAGCCGCAGGTAAAGTCAAGCAGCAAGAGGAACTAACACAGCGAGCCATGCGGAAGAATATTTTGCGTATGGTTTGGCCTGCTACACTAGAGAGCACTCTCCAGATGACTGTAGGTATGGTGGCGATGGCCATGATTGGGCATGTCGGGCCCGGCGCAGTGGGAGCGGTGGGCCTCTCTAATCGTGTCACACAGATAGTGTGGGCGATTTTTGCCTCTATCGGCACAGGAGCAACGGTCCTTATAGCTCGCGCCGTAGGCGCCGGCGACAAAGAGGCGGCCAGGCGTACGGCGCAGCAGGCTCTAGTCGTGGCTATTGTGCTAGTGTGCGTTCTCACCCTGCTCGTAGTGTGGCAGGCACGCTGGCTAATGGTCACCTTATTTCGGGCTGAGGCATATACTCTCGATATGAGTTTCAGTTTCTTGGCATTGGTGGCCTGGGGCATGCCGTTTATGGCCGTCATGCAAGTGGTCGGCGCCGCGATGCGTGGGGCGGGCAATACGCGCACTCCCATGACTGTGGCCTTAGTGGTCAACATCATCAGTGTCTGCGCCAATTATGTGCTCATTTACGGGCACTTCGGGTTTCCGGCCCTTGGCCTGCGCGGGGCAGCCATTGCTACCATCAGCGCACAGAGCGTTGGCGCCGTGCTGGCGCTGTATTTTTTGGCCAGCGGCAGCGAATTTTCGTTTGCCTTGTTTAAGGGGTATGTTCTAGACACGAAGCTCGTACGGTCCATACTGAAGATTGGTGTGCCGGCTGCTGCCGAGATGATTTTTTGGCAGGCCGCCACTATTGTGCTCATGAGGCTTATCGTCGGCTTTGGCACGGAGGAGCTAGCGGCTCACCAGCTTGGCCTGACGGCAGAAAGCCTGAGCTACATGCCTGCAGTAGGTTTTGGCATTGCGGCCACAGCTTTCGTGGGCCAGAGCCTAGGGGCAGAGAATCCGCGCCAGGCCGCGAGGTATGTGGCTGAGATTCTACGCTACTGCCTCATTTTGACCGTGCTAACGGCATCAATACTCTTTTTTGTGCCCGAAATGATTATGGGCTTCTTGACACAAGATGCCGAGGTGATTCGCCTGGGGGCCATTTACTTGAGCCTGATGGCCGTAGCGCAGTTCCCGCAGCAAATCGCCGGAGTACTAAACGGCGCGCTACGCGGCGCAGGAGATACTAAGGCCCCTATGTATATCGGTGGTATCGGGTTGTGGCTCATTCGGTTGCCGTTGGCATTTTTTCTGAGCCAGAACTTGGGGTTAGGAATCACCGGAGTTTGGGTGGCGATGACCATAGATTTGTTTTTTCGCTTTGGCTTGAGTAGCTATCGCTACTACCGCGGCCACTGGAAGAGTAACTTGCGCATCACTTGATAGTGATGCGGCAAAGAGTCTTAGAGGAGGTGCTTCGTTTGGAAGTGAGCGCATGTGTCATTTGTGGCCAAAGTAAGCGCCAGGGGCTTAGCATTTGTCAGCAGTTCGTCTGTGACGAGTGCGAGCTCGCCATAATTGGCGCAGACAGTCAGAGCGAAGACTACAATGTTCTGTTAAACAAGCTCAAAGTTGTCTGGCAGGGGTTTACTAATGCATGAATATTAGTAACCGTGCCCCGCTGTGGGAAGCTATAAAAGAGCACCATAGCCGCGCCTCCTACCCTTTTCATGTGCCTGGGCACAAGGGCGGGCGCGGTTTGCCAAGTGAGTTTAGGGCGGACTGGGCGCCTTATGATTTGACCGAGCTCCCAGGGCTAGATAACCTGCTCTGTCCGAGTGGACCGATTTTGGCAGCGGAAGCCTTGGCGGCAGAGTGGGCGGGGGCGAGAGCCACGCATTTTACGACTAATGGGAGTAGCGCCGCGCTGATCGCCGCTGTGCTAGCCTGTTGTGCGCGGGGGTCTCAGGTAGTCTTGCCGCAAAATGCTCACTTAAGCCTCTTTCACGCTTGTGTGCTCGGCGATCTTTGCCCCGTTTTTGTACCGGTATCACTAGATAACCGCCTAGGTATTCCTCTCGGGTTTACGCCCGCTGCGCTCAGGCAGGTGCTTAGCACTACACAAGCCTCGCTCGTGGTGCTAGTTCATCCCACCTATCATGGGGTTTGTGGCGATGTTGCCGCGCTCTCAGTTGTTTGCCGCGAGTTTGGTGTGCCCCTCTTGGTGGACGAAGCGCACGGTACGCACCTCTTGTTGGCGGACAAGGCCCCTTTCTCAGCTGTCCGGCAAGGCGCTGACCTTGTGGTGCAAAGCGTACACAAAACGGGGACAGCCCTGACAGGTGCGGCCTGGCTGCACTGTATGGCCGAGCAGTGGGCTGAGAGAAGCAAAGAGGCGCTAAGGTTGGTGCAATCTACCTCGCCCTCCTATCCCTTGCTCGCATCGCTAGATCTAGCGCGAGCGAATATGCAAAGAAAGGGTCCGCCGCTACTCACAGAGGCTGTGCGGGTGGCTCAGTTGGCCCGTCAGTTACTGCCCTGCTTTACTCCGCCCCTGCCGTACCGGCAAGATCCCCTGCGCTTAGTTATAGATTGTGCTAAGCTTGGACTAAGTGGTTACGAACTAGAGCGGCTGCTTGTGCGGCGCGGGGTATGGCCCGAAATGGTGGAGCCACATGTTGTCACCCTGGTTTGGGGCCTGTACGATGGAGAAGAGGCCCTCATGTGCCTGAAAGAGGCCGTTTCTCATCTGCCCTGCACCGTAAGCCCAGTATTTTCGCCCCCAGAATCGCTACCTCTGCCGCTTTGTCCCACAGTTTTGCGCCCTGCAGAGGCCTACTGGCAGGAGAAAGTAGGCATTCCCCTTAACGAAGCCTGCGGCAGAATCGCCGGCGCACCAGTCACACCCTATCCCCCCGGTATTCCTGTTATTTGGCCGGGGCAAATGTTTACAGAAGAATGCGTAGAGTACATTATGTCGAGGCGAGACACTTCCCCGAGCAAGGGCGAGAGTCAGGCCAGAGAAGTGAAGGTGTTAGTCCATGACAAGGGCTCCTAAGGGGTTATTTATTTCGCTCGAGGGTCCAGACGGCTGCGGAAAAACAACACAAGCCAGAGCCGTGCAAAAAGAGTTGGCGCAACAAGGAGTTAAATCCATACTTACCCGCGAGCCGGGCGGCACGCCGCTAGGCGAGGCGATTCGCGAGATGCTGCTTTCCCCGTCTAGTTGCGGCATGAGCCCACGCACAGAAATGCTGCTCTACGCCGCCAGCCGTGCACAGCATGTCGATGAAGTAGTGAGGCCGCACCTCGAGGCAGGTGTTTCTGTCATTTGCGACCGCTTTATTGATTCTAGCCTCGTGTACCAGGGGGTGGGGCTCGCGCTTGGGATGGACCAAGTTCTCGAGGTTAATTTAGTGGCAACGGGCGGGCTGCTGCCCGACCTGACCATAGTTCTCTACCAGAGCGCCAGTAAGGCGAGGGAGAGACTTAACATGAAGCTCAGTAAGACTAAAACAACGACAGACCGCATAGAATCCCGCGATTTTGTTTATCAGGAGCGTGTCGCGGAGGGGTATCTGCGCCTAGCAGAGCTTTTTCCTCGGCGCGTGGTGCTACTTAATGCTGATGATTCTGTCGAGGAGATTACCCGTGGTATAATGAGTAAAGTACACCAATTAGAAAGGGGAGACAGGCAGTGAAGTTGGTTATAGCCGTAGTCCAAGACAAAGATAGTCAGAGTCTCGTAGAAGTGCTGGTAGAGAAGGGTTTTAGGGCCACTAAATTGGCCAGCACGGGTGGCTTTCTTAAGGCTGGCAACACCACTCTCCTAGTCGGTGTAGAAGACCGAGACGTACCCACTGTGCTGGCTGCTATCCGCGATATTTGCCAGGCGAGGGAAGAGCTGGTCACCCCCATGGCGCCCATGGGCAGTGGTGCCGTAGAGTCCTACGTGCCCTATCCGATAGAAGTTTTAGTAGGTGGAGCCACAGTGTTCGTCGTAGACGTGGCCGAGTTTCATCGTTACTAGGGAGGTTTTGCTCTTGTGGCAGGACATCGTTTCGCATAAGCGTATAACAGAAACACTGGGGCGCGCCATAGACAGCGGCAAAATTGGACATGCCTACCTGTTTTTGGGGCCCAAAGGTGTAGGCAAAAGAGCTATGGCGGAGGCTTTTGCGAGGGGCATTGTCGCTAGCAGAGGGCCCCTGCCGCACCCAGAGATTACGGAGGTGCAGGCCGGCACACCTAGCGTGCTCATCGATCAAATGCGCGAGCTAAAGCAAAATGCCCTTCTGACGCCCTTAGTAGGTATGCGCAAGGTGTATATTGTGCATAGGGCGGACAAGCTTACTCCGCAGGCAGCAAATAGTTTGCTGCAAATTCTTGAAGAACCCCCACCCTCGGTGGTCATCATTTTGCTGGCTAACACCCCGAGTGTCTTGCCGACAATTCGTTCGCGGTGCCAAACGATACACTTTGGCGCACTCGATCAGGCACAGACTCTAGAGGTGCTCGAGAAAGTAGGCCCCGCTGCGTATGATAAGGCGCAAATGATGAAAGTGGCACGACTCTCTTTCGGTAGCCCGGGTGAGGCCTTGCGACTCTTAGAGGACGAGGGCAAGGGGCTCTTGGCTCTAGAGGAGTGGGTGGCGGGGTACCTAGAGCTCACTCGCGAAGAAAGACTCAGCTACTTGGTCAAGCTAGAGAAAGAACAGGAAGCTCTCTATGACTATGTGTACTACCTCGCGGTATGGATGCGCGATCTAATATACTGTAAACTAGGCCTAGAGCGCCATGTGGCCTGGGTGAGTAGGGGTGAGCTAGAGAAGCAAGCTGCCTCTTACGATTTAAGCGAGCTCCAGGCAAAGCTAAATGCACTGTACGGCTTGCTGGTGCAGTGGGGGCCCGGGATAAGCAAACGTTTGGTGCTCGATCAGCTGCTCGTGGTGGGCAGGTAGAGGAGAGGTTGTCAATTGCCAGAGGTCATAGGTGTGCGCTTTAAGCGCTTAGGTAAAGTCTATCATTTCGATCCCATGGGGATTCCCCTTGAGGTGGGGGATTTTTGCGTTGTTGAGACCGCGCGAGGGCTCGAGTATGGCGAGGTGGCGAGCCAGCCCCGGGAAGTGCAGAGCGAAGCTGTGGTCGCGCCGCTTAAAGGCGTGGTCCGCAAAGCCACGGCAGAAGACCAGGCGAGGGTTGTCGCTAAAGAGAAGTTTGAAGAAGAAGCCTTTGTCGTGGCGCAAGAGAAGATTGCCGCGCACAAGCTAGAGATGAAGCTAGTAGATGTGGAATCGGCCTTTGACGGCTCGAAGATTCTCTTTTATTTTACGGCTGAGGGCAGAGTAGATTTTAGAGAACTAGTTAAAGACCTAGCGGCTGTGTTTAAGACTCGGATCGAACTCAGGCAAATCGGGGTGCGCGATGAGGCCAAGATGTTAGGCGGCTTAGGTCCCTGTGGGCGCATGCTTTGCTGTGCTACTTTTCTCGGTGATTTTGCCCCCGTATCCATTAAAATGGCCAAAGAGCAGCATCTATCTCTCAACCCGGCCAAGATTTCTGGGTTGTGCGGACGACTAATGTGCTGCTTGCGGTATGAATGTAATTTGCCGGAGGTACTTGCCGCACTCGGCACGACCACCAGGCCGCAGTGTACCGAGGGTGAAGGGCATACTTGCTGCAAGACTAGGGCTGTAGCGGACGAAAAAGAGTAGCAGAGTGGCGTGACTTTGCGAGCAGGGAGGTGGTGGTCACGTTAGGCATAGATAGAATGACGCGCACTTACTTGCTGTCTATGTTAGCCGTGCTACTAGGTGTAGTGGGCTATGTGACCACAGTGGTAGACTTTGGGCAACAAATGAGGCCGCGAGTAGAGGCACGTCGAACAGCTGAAGTACCGCTTCAGGTTATTAGCACCCTAGAGGGCTTGCCCCCGCAGCAGTTGGGTTGGCCTGGCCAAGTAGCCGTGGCTAAGGACAGGATTTTTGTCGTAGATCGACTGGCCACGCAGCCTGTAATCAAAGCATTTTCGCTGCAAGGTGAGTTCAAGTACGGTTTTGGCGCCTTAGGTAGCGAAGGCTTAGCACAAGTGATGGATATAACTCTTGACCCTGAGGGCAATGTGGTAGTGCTTGATGCCTCTCCGGCGATTGTGGTTTTTAACGAGGCGGGCGTCCGCATAAGGCGGATGGATCTATCACACTTTGATGAGCGGTTTACCGTAGATTGGGCGACGAGCATCATCGCTACAGAGGCAGGTTTCTACGTGCTTTCTCTAGATAGCTTGCTGCATATCGACCGGCGAGGGCGGGTGCTCGCCTCTACACGAGGCAGACAAGAGGATATCTTTCTCGGGGTCGCCCCATCGGAGTTTCACATGGGGCCCTCTGGCCTAGTTATGCGCGAAGGACGAGTATGGGTAGCGGACTCTGTGCACGGGCGATTGGTGCGCCTAGGTGAGCATAGCGACTTCGACCTCGCCCTGCCATTGCCTAAGGCGGGCGACGTCGCGCCCTACCCCACTAGTGTCGTAGTTGATGCCGAAGGTAACTTCTTGGTGGTAGACGCGGCCCAGCAAACACTACTTGCGCTTTCGCCCGACGGCGCAAAAATATGGGAAGTCAGGCTGAACACGAGGCTCGAAAATCAAGCGGGGGCCGACATCGCTGACATCGCCCTAGGGCCTGATGGCAAAATCTATGTCAGCAATTTTCTCACCGGCAAAATCGAGAGCTTTAGCGTCACCAATGGGCGGCAAGCAGGGCGGCAAGAAATACTCGCCGCAGAGGCCAAGTTTCTCTTCCCACGCGATTTAGCCCTCGCTGGGGATGCGCTCTACATTTTAGGCTCGCAAGTGGGCATGAACAGAGCAATGCAAATCTACCGCCACGACTTAGCATCTGGACAAGGGTCGACCATTGTGCGCGCCGACCTAGGCGGCGCAGTGCGCCTAGCTACTTTTAACGGCCTCTTGTATGTGCTGACCGAGCGACGCATCTTAGTGTTTACGAGCGCAGGTGGGCTACAGAACGTGATTGGCGAAGACAGTAGCCCCTGGGGTGGCTTTGGCGTGGTCAGCCCCTTTGGCACCGAATTAGGGCCGCAAGCCATAGAGATTGACGGCGAGGGGCAGATCTGGGTTAGCGACACATTTAGACACCGCCTGCTTGTCTTTGCTGCGAACGGAGAATTTTCTCATGAAGTAGCTCTCGATGCCGAGATCTGGCCGGGGGGACTGGCCTTTTTGCCGGACAACACCCTGCTCATTCTCAACTCTCTGGCTGGTCAAATCATCCGCACAGACAGAGAGGGGCAGACGCTTGGCGTACATGGCGAGCGGGGCACTCGACTGGGGCAACTAGGTGTGTTAGAGGACATGGGCTTCTTGGGTGGGGCCGCGGACATTGTAGTTGATAGTGAAGATGTCTTCTATGTTGTAGACACTATTAATAACAGAGTGCAGCAATTCTCCTTAGAGGGAGCTCCCCTGTTCGCTAGGGGTAATTTTGGCAGCGGAGAAGGAGAGGTTTATGGGCCCCAGGCAGTAGCTTACTACCCTTCTCAAGCGGCCTATTTTCTGGCAGACATGCGCAATCACCGCGTCAAGCTGGTGCAACTGAGATGAACAATAGGCCTCCTGAGTTTATCGAACCAGGCGAGCGCATCGACAACCTCGAGCGCGGCGGGTTGCGGATTATACAAAACCCTAGCTTTTTTTGTTTTTCTCTCGATGCCGTGCTTTTGGCGCATTTTGCGCCGGTGCAGAACTATGACCGCGTGATGGATCTCTGCACAGGCAGTGGAATCATTCCTCTCTTGCTCTCCACTAGGGCCAAGGGCCTTAAACAAGTGGGTCTCGAGCTCTGTGCCGAAACAGCGGAGCGCGCAGGGAGAAGTATGCGTCTTAATCGCTTAGAGGAGAGCATTGAAGTAGTGAATGGGGATGTGCGACAGGTCAGGCAGCTGTTCCCAACACAAAGGTTCAATTTGGTGACGGTCAATCCGCCTTACTTGCCGCTCGGACAAGGGGAAACAAGCGGTAAGGACGCGCGTAGCATGGCGCGCCATGAAGTGACGCTCACCTTGGCCGAGGTAGTGCGAGCTGCCGCTTACTTGCTACCAACAGGTGGCCGACTAGCTATGGTGCACCGCGCCTGTCGGTTAGCTGACATACTCATAACTTTGCGGGAGAACCGCCTTGAACCGAAGCTTTTGCGTTTTGTGCATACTAAGGTTCAGGCTCCGAGTAGCCTAGTGCTTCTCGAAGCCGTCAGAGACGCCAAGCCCCTGCTCAAAGTAGGGGTGCCTATTTACATCCACAAGGCAGATGGGACATACACCTGCGAGCTACAAGAGCTTTATGCTGGGGGAGAGTTGAGATGACAGGAACGCTCTATGTGTGTGCCACGCCTATCGGCAATCTTCAAGATGTCTCGCTGCGGCTCTTGACCACGCTTCGTACTGTGGACATAGTGGCAGCCGAGGACACTAGGCATAGTTTGCAGCTCATGCGCCACTTTGCTATCGAGACTGAGCTTACCAGCTACCATGAGCACAGCAAGCAGTCGCGGTCCGATTACTTAGTGGCGGCGCTCTTAGCGGGTAAGAACATTGCCTTAATCAGCGACGCGGGCATGCCAGGCATATCTGACCCTGGCGAAGAAATTATAGCTACTTGTATAGAAAAAGGCATAAGGGTGGTCATAGTTCCCGGGCCCATGGCCGGAGTGGCGGCCTTGGTTGTTTCCGGCTTACCGACAGGCCGGTTTGCCTTCGAAGGCTTCTTGCCGCGCAGTCGCCAAGAGCGGCGCGAAGTGCTGGTAAATTTGCTTGACGAAGAGCGCACCATGGTCTTTTACGAGGCCCCACACAGACTAGAGGACACCTTGACCGACATGGTACAGATCTTTGGGGATAGGAAGGTCGCTCTGGCGCGAGAACTCACCAAAGCATTTGAGGAGGTTAAGCGTGGCTCCCTGGCCGCCCTACTAGAGACAGTTAAGTCTAGCGGCGTGCGCGGGGAGCTCGTGCTAGTAGTTGAGGGAGCCATCAGGAATAAAGAAGGTCTGCCTGCGGAAAAACAAGACAGCGAAGCCTTAGTGACCATGTTGCTAGAGCAGGGGCTTTCGCCTGCACAAGCGAGTCGGCATGCTGCAAAGCTTGGCGGTGCGCCCCGGGCGTTGCTCTATGCCCTGGCGGTCCGCCTAAGCAAGCAAGAGCAAAAGAGCGATTCTTGAAAGACGAAGAGAAAAAAGGGCAAAAAAAAGGCGCCTAAGCGCCCATATGATTACTTTTGGTTATTCATTATGCCTAGGCATTCGCGACAGATGTTCTTGTTCTTGTAATTCACCATGTCTGCTGCACTGTGGCAGAAAATGCAGGCAGGCTCGTACTTCTTGAGAATGATCTTTTCGTTGTCCACGTAAATCTCGAGAGAATCCTTTTCCTCGATACCCAATGTGCGGCGGAGTTCGATAGGAATAACCACCCTACCTAGTTCATCTACTTTGCGGACTATACCTGTTGATTTCATTGTTAATTTCCTCCTCTACAAATTTCGACATAATTCTACACCCAGAAAATAGTATACCAATGCTACCAATAGCTGTCAATATATTGTCATTAAAAGATTTTCTTATAGGTGGTTTTTTTGCACTCACCACTAGCGCCATTTTAGCGGTACTCTAGTAAATTTACGACGTAAGGAGAGCATTTCAATGACGAAAAATAAGTTCTACGTCACCACACCACTCTACTACACCAACGCTAATATCCATGTTGGACATGCTTACACTACCGTAATCGCGGATGCTCTAGCGCGGTTCAAGCGACTCAAGGGGCTAGATGTCTGTTTTCTCACGGGCACTGATGAGCATGGTCAGAAAGTTGAGCAAAAGGCGCAGGCGGCAGGCAAGGACCCGCAGGTTTTCGTCGATGAGCTCGTCATGGACATCAAAGAAATTTGGGAGACCCTAGATATTTCTTACGACGTCTTTATACGCACGACCGACGCCCACCATGTGGCTGCAGTCCAAGACATCTTCAGGCGTCTGTACAACCAAGGTGACATTTACAAGAGCGAATATCAAGGCCATTACTGTGTTTCTTGCGAGGCCTTTTGGACGGAGCGTCAATTGAGTGAGGGTAAGTGCCCTGACTGCGCGCGATCCGTAGACTGGGTGACTGAGGAAAGTTACTTTTTCCGTCTATCCAAGTATCAAGATCGGCTGCTCAAACACTTGGAGGAGAACCCAGACTTTCTACAGCCAACCTCCCGGCGCAATGAAATGATTAACAACTTCTTAAAGCCAGGGCTCACTGATCTTTGTGTATCGCGCACCACGCATAAGTGGGGCATACCAGTTCCCTTTGACAACAAACATGTCATTTACGTATGGCTCGATGCCTTAAGCAACTACATAACTGCCATCGGGTATGGGTGGGGAGAAGAGGGGTTCGCCAAGTACTGGCCTGCCGACCTGCACCTGATGGGCAAAGAAATAGTGCGGTTTCACGCCATCATCTGGCCGATAATCCTCATGGCGCTAGATTTGCCACTGCCCAAAAAAGTATATGGCCATGGTTGGCTGCTCTTTGGCAATGACAAAATGTCAAAATCCAAAGGCAATGTGGTGTCACCCCGACTGCTGGTGCAAAAATATGGCTCAGACGCCCTGCGTTACTACCTACTGCGTGACATTCCCTTTGGCAGTGACGGCAACTTTACCGAGGAGCTCTTTATCAATCGCCTGAACACTGATTTGGCCAACGACTTAGGCAATCTCGTCAGTCGCACTGTCGCCATGGTGGAAAAGTACTTTGACGGCGTCCTTCCCGCGCCCCATGAAGGCGCGAAAGAGGGGCAGGACGATGAGCTCGTGCGTATCGCGCGGGGTGCGCTGCCCATAGTAGAGAGAGAGATGGACAATCTGCAGTTTAGTTTAGCCCTAGGGGCCATACTAGATGTAGTTGCCCGTGCCAACAAGTACATCGACGACAATAGCCCCTGGGCCTTAGCAAAGGAAGGCAAGAAGGAGCGCCTGGCGACCGTACTCTACAACTTGGCAGAGTCGCTGCGCATTGTGGGCGTGTTGCTGGAGCCCTTTATGCCCCGCACCCCACGCCGAATTTGGCAGCAGCTGGGCCTAGCTGCCAGGGAGCATGCCGCACTAGTAGAGTGGCAGAGCGCGGGGCAGTTTGGGTTGTTGCCGGCAGGCTTACAAGTGAAAAAAGGCGAGGCGCTCTTCCCACGGGTCGAGTTGCCCGCGGCAGAGCTGCCGCCACAAATTGAGCCGCCCTTAGAGCCGAGTGTCGATTACGCTGACTTCGCCAAACTTGACTTGCGCTTGGCCGATATTGTGGCCGCAGAAAAGGTGGCTAAAGCCGACAAGCTGCTAAAGCTGACCGTATCTTTAGGGGGCGAGATGAGGACGGTGGTGGCCGGCATTGCCGAGCACTACAAGCCAGAGGACGTAGTCGGCCTTCAGGTAGTCATCGTGGCTAACTTAAAACCAGCCAAGATTCGCGGCATTCTGTCCGAAGGCATGGTCTTGGCCGCCTCACAAGGGGAAATTTTGTCCTTGCTAACACCCTTTAAGAGCGGACTAGGGGCTGGGTCGAAGGTGAAGTGACAAAAGTGTTTATAGATAGTCACGCTCATCTCTGCGATGAGCGTTTTGCCCCTGACCTCTTGGATGTTCTAGAGCGGGCGAGGGCCGTGGGTGTGTCGCGCATAGTCACCGTTGGCTACAGCATGGTCTCCTCACAGCGGGCGGTAGAGCTGGCTAGGGGCAGCAGCCTCGTTTGGGCTACAGTCGGCATTCATCCCCACGATGCGCCCGAGTGTAGCCCCGAGAATCTTCAGCAGTTAGAGGCTTGGCTTAGGCAGGGCGAGGCGGTAGCGCTAGGCGAAGTAGGACTCGACTACTACTGGAACACCTGGAGCAAAGAGGTGCAGCAGGCGGCCTTTACGGCGCAAATTGCTTTAGCTAAGAGTTTAGCAGTACCCTTTGTGGTGCATAACCGCGACGCGCATGCCGATGTGCTCAAAATTCTTAAGGCACACGCTCCTTTTCCTGCTGGGTTTATCATGCACTGCTTTTCGGGCAGCAGCGAGGTGGCGAGCGAGTGTTTGCGCTTAGGAGGCTACTTGTCTTTTGCGGGTCCGGTCACTTTTCAGAATGCACACAAGCTCCAGGCGGTGGCCAAAAGCGTGCCCCTAGAGCGCTTGCTGATTGAAACAGACTGCCCTTATCTCTCGCCTCATCCGCTGCGCGGGCAGCGCAACGAGCCTGCACGCGTTGTCCTCGTGGCCGAGGCCTTAGCTGCCTTGCACGGCGTGGAGACGGAGAGAATTGCAGAGGCTACGACGAAGAATGCAGAGGCCTTACTTGGGCGTGGGGGTGGCTTTGGTGAATGACTTAACGAGGCCGAGCCGAGTGGCGGAGCTACTGCGGCAATTTGAGCTAGCGCCCAGTAAAGGCTTGGGGCAAAATTTCTTGGTGGACAGAAACGCCCTAACTAAAATAGTGGACGCCGCCGAGATAAATAGTAATGACACTTGTCTTGAAGTTGGGCCTGGGCTTGGCACCCTGACGCGTGAACTAGCGGAACGCGCGCGGAGTGTCATCGCCATCGAAAAGGACAAAAAGCTATCGCCCGTTCTCGCCCACACCCTTTCGTCCCATCCTAATGTCAAGGTGCACTTTGCCGATGCCCTGCAAGTTGATATCGCGGCACTTCTCGCAGACTATGAGCCGCCCTTTAAGGTAGTGGCCAACTTGCCGTACTATGTGACTACGCCACTGGTCATGACCCTCTTAGAGAGCCCGGTACCTTTTCTGCGGCTAGTAATCCTCGTGCAAAAAGAAGTCGCCGAGCGCATGTGTGCGACACCTCAAACCGGGGATTACGGAGCACTTTCTCTTGCCGTGCAGTACTACTCTGAGGTCAGCATCGTGGCTAAAATTACGCCGAACTGCTTCTTTCCTCCGCCTAAAGTGGCGTCAAGTGTCGTAATGTTGCAGAAGCGTACGAACCCTGCGGCATATTATGGAGTGAAGAGCCCCGACTTGCTATTTAAGTTGGTTCGGGCGGCTTTCGGGCAGAGGCGCAAGACCTTGCATAACGCCCTGTCACAGGGTCTCGATCTGGAGCGCAGCGATGTGCAGTCCCTACTGCAAAAATGTAACATCCCTGAAAATGCGCGAGGGGAAACCCTCGACCTGGCAGCCTTTGTTTCCCTGGCCAATACGGCGCTAGAGCTCATCTAGGAGGGGTCACTTTGTTTGTTAGTCCCACGCGCGGCGTAATGACTTTAGAGCAGATGGTCGGCGACATCGCCAACTATGTGCGCGAGGACCACAGCGCCGATTATCGCCTCATGATCGGCACAGACTCGCACACCAAGCAGGGTACCCACATGGTCACGGCTATCATTATTCAAAGAGTGGGCAGAGGTGCGCGGTATTTTTACCGGCACTCCAAGCACCTCTCCATGCGTAGTCTGCGGCAAAAGCTGTTTTACGAAACCTCGCTGAGCCTCGAGGTGGTGTTTGCCTTGCGCGATAAACTAGCAAGAAGCTTTTTGGCAGGCTTACGTATGGAGATCCATGTGGATGCCGGCTATGTAGGTCCTACACGCGAACTAATCCGCGAGGTGGTAGGCATGGTGGTGGCCAATGGCCTAGTTGCCCAAGTAAAGCCGTATTCTTTCGCGGCCTCCGCAGTTGCTAACAAGTACACTAAGTAGTTGTGACAGAGACTACGGGCAATTCATACACTGCTAGAGGAGGGGCGCCTCACAGAGAGGGGAGTGTAGAGTTTTGTCGACAACGGAACTTATTGTTAATGGTCGCACAGTCGAGGATGGCGCGCTGGTATATTTTTCGGGCGTGCCTTTTGGTTTCATTAGGCCCATATTTCAGGTACTAGGTGGCACAGTGGCTTGGCAAAGCAGAGAAAACCAGGTAGTGGTAACTTGGCACAGCAATTTCTTACTTATCCCCGCTACAGGCAATGGCATTATCTTAAATGGGCAGCCACGCACCTTTGCAGAGGCTCACCGCACCGTAGATGGTAGACTTTGTGTAAGTCTTGCGGATCTGGCAGCCGTGTTCTTGGGCACTTTGCGTCCTTTTGCGGAGCAACTGCATCTTTTTCTCCCCACGGGGTTACTAACTGGCCTTACTATCACCAGAGATTCTTTAGTGATTAACTGGACGGGTCAGGTAGAGCATCTAACGACAGGAGAAGACCCAGCCCACGGGCTCTCACTCCTAGGGGCGTCGTGGGCCCTGCCAATTGGGGGCTTGGTAATTAAGCAGTCTGAAGCGGGACACCTAGTCGTGAATTTAGATACAGATGGGCGCCCGCTTGACATTGGTGTCGGTGAACAAAGCTTGCGCCTAGCCTGGAAAACACCACAGCAAAAGCTCGAGGGCCTTGTTGTAGCGCTTGATGCGGGGCATGGTGGGCAACAACCGGGCGCGGTCGGCGTGGCTGGCACACTCGAAAAAGTGTTGGCCCGGCAGGTAGTCGACCTGCTGTCGCCGCGCTTGCGTGAAGCGGGGGCGGAGGTAGTAGATATCCGCCCGGGCGATGAAACGGTCTCTTTGGCCGAAAGAGTAAGGCGCACCCGAGTGAGCAAGGCAGAGCTCTTTGTCAGCATTCACTACAATGCCCATGAAAATAGAAGTGCCCATGGCACGGAGACTTTTCATGCCACGGGCAACGTGGAGGCGGCGAGTTTGGCCCTTTTCGTACAGGGCGAATTAGTGGCCGCACTTGGCCTGCGAGACAGGGGCGTTAAGCAGGCGGCGTTCCATGTTATTAGAGCACAGCCAGAGATACCGTCCATCCTCGTAGAAATAGGTTTCTTAACAAACCCCACGGAAGAGCAATTTTTGCTAAGGTACGACACCCTGCAAAAAACAGCTGACGCCCTCTATGCCGGCATCTGCCGCTACGTGGAGAGCCGCGAGAAGCAAAGGACTTCCCGTTAAAACCTACTTCCGAGCAATTCTGTGACAAAGGGGACGGCAGGCTGTGTGAAAAGCCCCCCTCTTTCGCGAAATCATCTCCAATCATCGATGCGAAGAAGAAACGTTTGTTAACCACAGAGTACACAGATAAAAGCAAGAGAGAAACAAGGAACTAGTTAAGCAAGCGGCATCGTTCCATCTTCCTCTCTTTTCCACGCCTCTGTGTGCTCTGTGGTTGAAATCGTGCCTCTTCGGCACCGGGGGCGGCATACTGTCGCGTCTTCTGCGTCTACCTACGAGCCCATTTTGCGCGCGAATTCCTTATAATCAATCACCAAACTAATGAGCGCACCGTTGACGAAAAGGAACGGCAATATCCCTGTATAGACAACAATTCCATGAGGAATCTGGGTATTGAACATAGCCTGTACAAATTCCTGAAATTGCGGGCTAATCACAGCGGAAAACAGCATGGAGACCAATAGTAGTAGAACGGTGCGACCAGACGGAGTCACCTTGCCGAGTAAGGAGACTCCAACAGTAACCCTTTTCACGGATACCCCTCCTAATGTTACTTGTATTCTCTTAATTTTACACTGAGCATCCTCAGATGTATATAACATATTCAGACATTTTCTAGAGTTTGTCACTTTCGAGCTGCCGTCCCCCTTGTCAAAGCGTACCTAGTCTCCTCGCCTAAAATTAGCGTGTTCGACAGAGTAAGGGTTCTATGTTGCTAAGGGTCTCTCGAATTCGCCTTTTGTCACCCGACGAAACAACTCGTTATCCAAATGCGTCATGATTATGCGTGAACTCTCAATCGCATGGAGGATTCGGCGATCTATTTCGGGGTCTACTCCCGGGCCGCGATAACGGGCGATCATCTCCGGCTGAACATAGATAAAGTAGGTTACAGGTGATTGGTCGATCGCGGTTCCAGGTGGATGACCTACCAATAGGAGTTGCCTATTAAGCTCGTCGTTAAACGCATGGCTTACCTGTTGCGCTGCTAGTACCCATGCAGCTGCGATCCTAGTAGCATCTACATGCTCTTCAGGAGTAGCCGTGGCAGCCTTGGTAAAAAATTTATCAGCGCGAGTCACACATGCCAAAAAACGTCCTGCAGCCCACGATAAGCGGAGGCGATCGTCCGCCCTACGCTGCAAGGTGAGGTGAAAGATACTGCCAACTACAAGCGCGATAACCACAGCTATGGTTGCCAACCTCTTAACCAATTTCATTCCCCCTGTCAGAAATATGATGCAATGGCAATGGTGTGTGGCACAAGGACAATGTTGTGGCACGATGACACAACGCTAGTAGCGACAGCGGGGACGGTTCGTTTTGTCGGTATTTTGCGACAAAACGAACCGTCCCCGCTGTCG
>JAGXTJ010000043.1 GCA_018333655.1 Bacillota bacterium
GGGCACAAAACCGGGACGCAAAGACGTAATGAGCCTTTAGTAGCTTGAATGGAGCTTGCTCTTCTTTGACGTGCTTGCCCCAGCCTTCTTTAACGGCAGTTCTAAGATTGTCGTAGATTAATGTCCTACAAGTCCCCTTAAAGAACTCAAAAGCCTTCACATGTCCCTCTAAAAAGGACTCATAACGCTGGGTAGGGAACGCCATCACAAAGGGCGCAGCGCTGTTGCATAGACGCATGCAGAATAGCTCTACTTTGGTCCTGTGGCCATTCATGTAAACTACCGCAGACCCACAGACGCTCGATCAACTGCTCCCTTGGTCTAAAGAGCTGCCAGCAAGGTGTAGCAGCAAAAAACAAAAATAAACCTTGACCCCCGCTCTGTCGGGGGTCTCGCTCATATGTGGGCACAATTTACGCAGTTATCTCCCTGAAAGTGCCGATGTGGCAGGGCGCGTGTGCTCCTAAGTGGCACAAGCAGTTAGCTGGGAAGTGACGCAAATGGGGGATGGTGTGCACCTTGTTACGCTTACGAATTAGTTGCAATGAGGATTCATTTTACCTTGACAGGGGGGCTACACTAGCCTACGGCGAGGGGCTGTAAGGATTGACTCAGACGACACGTTATCCCTGCACCCTAACGAAGAACTGCAAAAAACGGAGCTAGAACGAGTTCTGAGGTGCCTAGTCTGCGGGGTTAACCGCACCGGCTTAGACTCGCGGAATTTCGTTGGGTCTTGAGCGCACGAGGTAGCCCGTATACAGGGCTAGTAGCGCTAGGACTACGTGGGGAATTGCCCATGCCCAATGACCCACAGGAGTAGCTCCATGTTCGCCTACTCCTTGTCCGTCAAACACAAACCATAGCACCATGGGAGGTATTTGCATCGCTGCTATCAGACCTAAGCTTACATACTGGAAGCCGAGACTTAAGGCGTTTCGCGACGGCATTCTAAGCGAAAAAACCACGGCGCCCACACACACCAGAGAGATGCCCCAAGGCACGGTAGCCCAAATAGGGTCCCCGAAACGTGGGACGTTAAATCCATAAATCGAGCCCATAATAATGGACACCCCGGTTAAAAGAAGAGTCACTTGGCCTAAATCTCCTCGGTGCTTAGGAATCAATTAGTCTCCCTCCCACACATGATGTAGCAGTAACAGCATTAATCCGTAGTGATGACAATAGGTCTAACGAGACGCTTCTCTTAATATGTGTTGGTGCTCATGGTAAACATGCGGAACTCGTATACTGACTCGCTGTGTAGGATGCCTGTTTCCAAGCTGCGTTCTTAGAACTGACTTTGTTACATCCACTAACGCTACAGACTCATCAAAGGCCAGGGGCAAGGCATCATCCGCAGCTATAACCCCGGCAAAACTAATAATGCCGTCAATAGTCAGCCTATTGTTAAAGCGACTACTGTATGCCCCCAATCCTTCAGTATCGTTCAAGAAGAAACCCGTGACTTGCTCTCCATTACCATTCGTTCCAATGAAGTTGAACATCCCCGCTGCCTCCAAAAGCCCCATCTGCTTAATACGCTCTAGGGATAGCGGCTTCGCAAAAGTAATCATTACATCTAACTCATTCATCTCTACTTGTTCTAACAGGTCTACAAGTAGCTGTTTTTGAGCCTTCTTGTAGTTATTGAAGTCACATATATTGGCGAAGTCTTTAATCGCAACATGAACCCTCATCTTATCAGCGATTGAGTTAATGTGTGCTTTGGTGGAGTTGGTTAACTCCAATTGGGTGTAATTCAGTGGTGTATGTGCTGCTACATCAATGGAGGGTGAAGGACTGGAGCCCACTAGCGCAGAACCTATCGTATATGGGGTCTGGCGTAACAGATCGAAGTCATACCCTTGCTGAAAGGGTCCCATCTGCGCAATTAGATGCAGAGAACCGTTGCCTGTTCCGCCCTTCTTAGTCCATAGCAGATTGAAATGGTATGTTGTACCTGCCACAAGCTGCGTGTTCGCCCAAAAATACTCTATTTCTTCGTGGTGAGGAGTAGGCGAACCAGGGTCGCTTTCCGATGCCCAAGTTCCGCGAGGGAGATCTGTGTATCCACTGGACGCTGATATCATCTGGTCATTGATATTGTTCATCTCCATCGTGTAGAAATCCCAAAAATTGCGCAACAAGTTATTGACGTAGCCTGCCCCTGCGTTATCCCATGTGAGGCTTGTGTATGAATTAAGGTGTGTCGATGTCTGCGTAGTCACCGTCCAGAAGTTGTTAGGGGACCAGACAAAAGACTTCCCTTCGGTATAGTCTGTATCACGCGCAAATGCGTGTACGGGCATAGTCAACAGAATCAGGACTAGCAAAGCGCAAATAAGCTTCATCTCAAATCAACCTCTCTTCACCTAAGTATAGTTCGAACGTCGCCATTGTGTATATGGTAAACTGCTGTTGCATTCTTGTCGCACGACCATTTCCGAAAATCCTTATTTAGGTGACTGTTGTAGACCACTAGTTATCACACCTCCCTTAACCTATGTTTAGCAATAGTTTCCACTGACACATTTTACCCCCCCCCTGCCCCCGCTGTCAAGCTCTTTGCTAAAGAAATGTCGTCGGACTGAGATATTGTCACCCTGTAAGCGGACTGAGAAATGGAACTTCACTAAACACTGAAATTCCCCAAATGTCACCATGAAGAGAGGAGATGTTTTTCTGAGTGTTGCTGAGAGTGCGAAGTTTAACGTCATAAGCCGGGTTGTTGACGGGGTTATGACGATTAAAGAGGCGGCAAACATGCTAGGTTTGAGTGAGCGACAGATAAAGCGGCTAAAGAAAGGTGCGCAAACTGAAGGAGCTGCCGCACTAGTTCACAAGAATCGCGGGCGTAGTCCCAAGCATGCGCTGTCTGGGGGAGAACACTGCCAGATCTTAGAGTTAGCAGTAAGCCTATATAAAGATACTAGCTGCCAGCACATGTCCGAGTTGCTGGCGGAGCACCAGTCGATTACTGCAAGCGCCAAAACGATTGCGCGAGTTTTGCATAAGGCAAATGTGAAGCTACGCTTTGGCAAGAAACAGGCCCGGCGTAGAAGGTCGCGCGACAGGATGCCACAGGAAGGCATGCTTGTTCAACTGGATGCGAGTCTGCACTCTTGGCTAGATAACCACCGCAAGCTTGCCTTACATGGGGCCATTGATGATGCCACCGGCAAGATCCTCGCCCTGAGCTTTAGGCCAACAGAGGACCAAGAAGGCTATTTCTCGGTTCTCGAACAGATGCTTAATCAGTACGGCACCCCGATGAGCTTCTACTCCGATCGACACACCATCTTCTTTTCACCTAAGCGCAACAAACTGTCCATCGATGAGGAACTCGCAGGTGCTATGGCGCCACAATCCCAGTTTGGACGCGCTCTTAGGGAACTAGGAATCCTCCACATCCCAGCGTCCTCTGCACAAGCTAAAGGTCGCATTGAGAGGCTCTGGGGGACTCTACAGTCTAGACTAGTTGTGGAAATGCGTTCTTGCCCACGTAATGGATATAGAAGACGCGAACGCCTTCCTCAGAAGCTTCATAAAGCGTTTTACGACCGTTTCGCGGTCACTCCTAGGGACTTGGCGCTAGCATATGGCAACAAATTGAGTCCTCTGGCTGTAGCGCAGGTTTGCTGCGTCAAAGTAGAGAGAACTATCTCAAACGGCTCGCATTTTTCCTACAGCGGCCAATCGTTCCAATTAGTAGACGCTAAAGGCGAAGTAATTCCGCTGCGACCCAAAAGCAAGATTACGCTAATGGTAAGAAGGGAAACTGTGCGGGGCCTGTATGATGGCCTAACCTGCGACCTCAAGAGAATAGAAAAACCCCCAAGAGAAACGTCACCCAAACCACCAAAGGATGCTAGCCCGAAGCAGCCTACTCAAACGCCCTGGCGAAATTGGAGTGTCACTAAACCGCGACCCCCAAAAGACCCAGTAGAGAAGTACTTCGACCAAGAGTCATCTTTTCAGCACTACGCCAACTCTACAGAGGTGCGCAATACGCTAGGGGAAACCTAGTTCTTTCACGCTTGTGCTTTGAACCGTGGCCCTGAGCTCCGCCCCCGTCGTCGGCGGCTCGTGCAACCCTTGACAGTGGGCTACAATAACTAAAAGCGAGGGGATAGATAACCAATCTTGTGCTTCTCACCTTAGTCCCCTCGCTCAATTACCCTACAGCCCACCAGTCAAGGGCCGCCGATTCTCCGTTCCTATCACTACCTGGGTGACATTTTCACTGTCCATTGACAGGACATTATAATAACATGTGGTAATCAGGCCTGCCCCCTAAGGTAGCCCACAGCCGATTCCATTAACTCAATTGCTTCTGCAAAGCGCCCTTGGCCTTTCATGATGTAGGCCCCAAATAATAGAACATCTGCCGCGTCACGGTATCTCATCAAGTCTCGGAAAGCATTGGCGAACCGGGTAATCTCCTCCCTAGCATTCTTGGGGTCTTTATGCAATCGGCATTTCTCTAGCGCCCAAAGACTCTTGACGCGTTCCCAGTTGTCTGTGCCATTATCATCCGCTAGTGCCAATCGAAGGCCATCTTCAAATGGTTCAGATAGGTGGACGAGCTGCAGGTCTATTAACGCGAATATAACTTCCCTGTAGGCCTTACACTTGGTCCGAGTAGGTAGGCTAGGACTAGATAGAGCTCGAGATAAAACCCCACTAACCTTGTCTGCTTCACCCATCTTCACTAGGCAGACTGCAACTGCTATTAGTGCCTCTGCTTTGAGGTGGTCTCGCTTGAACTTGGTTGCCAGCTTGGCTGCCTGTTGGGACGTCTGTAACGCTTTGCTTAAGTCGCCTTGTCGGAAAGCACAGCTAGACTGAGCAATAAGTGAACGCAGAACCGTATCAGAATCAGTAGCGGCTTCCATCTCAGCCTGTCTAAAGCAGTTTTGAGCGGCTGTCACGTCGCCTTTGGCTGAGTAGGCGCAACCCATTAAGTAATACGTAAGAGCTAGGAACTCAGCGTCACTAGCACATGGCGTGAGATTCTTGGTCGCCTCAACGGCAGTGGAGATTGCATGATCCATGTGACCCGCGGTGTATAAAGCGTATGCTGCTCTGTAGCTGCACTCCCACGCTTTAGTGTGGTTGCCTAGGGTGGCGTAAGCTAGTTCACCCTGGGACAGTCCCTTGGCCTTGCGGGCCTCTCTAATGCGTTGGCCGATCAAGCTCCGCACCTCCCGATTTGTGGTCTGACAGTAAGTTCTCCACCAGCAGCGTGAAACCTTGCCGCTTTGTGCCAGATAATCGGCAGTAATGGTGCTCATTTGACGATAATAGCTACGCTTTGCCAGCGTACTGCCTCCCCTCCCACGCTTAATCAAGCCGTATTTGCATTGACTTTCTGTCACGCCTAAAGAGGACTCTCCAGGTAGCATCACGGCTACTTGGAGAGTCCTTAATTCTTGACGTTGAGGCATCCTTAGGGAGCGTGCTTACTCGGGCCTTGCACGCCTTTTCGTATCTCTCGCCCTGGCAAAGGGTTTTTTATGACGATAGTAGGCTAAGGGAGACAAAGATAATCCCCAAGCTGTATCCCGATTTGCTGCACGCTTCCGGCTGCCAGCTCGAGCACCTGGCGGGTGCCCACATGGCCACCGGCCACTCGCCAAGGGGCCAGTTGCTCTACCACGCCCACAACGCGGTAATCGTCAGAGAGAAAGACAATGTCAATGGGGAAGCGCATAAAGCAAGTGTGAACACTGCGGCAGGGGCTGAGCAGCAGGCCCTCTAAGGGGCGCAGGCTTTTACGAAACATAAGCCCCGCGAGCCGCGCCAGAAAGGTGTTCGCACGCGCTACCCTAAGGTGATGCGTCCTCTGCTGATACTTTTTATCGTGCATAGTGCTACATCCCCGCAAAGCTAGCCATAATTTGTAGCACCGCCGGGCCGAGGAGCACGATAAACAAGGTGGGGAAAATAAAGAGCACTAAGGGCAGGAGCATTTTTACCGGCGCCTTCATCGCCATCTCTTCCGCGCGCTGTCGCCGCCGTTCTCTAAGACCTTCTGACTGTAGGCGCAACACTTTGCTGATGCTTACGCCAAGTTGGTCGGCCTGAATGATGGTGCTGACAAAAGAACGAAGTTCCATCACCCCTGTCCGCTCAGCCATGGAGCGGAGCGCATCTCGCCGTGCTACCCCCATTTTTATCTCATGCAGTACCTGCCCCATCTCTGTCGGCAGGGGTCCTTTCATCTTATCGGTTACTTTCATGAGAGCGCTGTCAAAACCCAGGCCAGCATTCACGCTCACCGTCAACAAATCAAGCACGTCAGGCAGGGCACGCACAATTTGGCTCTGCCTTTCTGCCATACGCTGCGCGAGTACAAGCTCTGGCAGCAGGGCCCCCACTAACCCGAGGGGCAAGCCGAGGTACAGGGCACCGCTAGCGCTCCCAAAGCGTGCCAAGCCTAGCAAGGTAAAGAGAAGAAAGCCCCCTACACCGCTGATGATATACCAGCCGGCAAATTGTTCGGCCGTGCTGCTTAGGCCTGCGGCGCGCACCCTGCGCGCGAGGTTCGTCTTAAGGCCAAGAGGCGCCCAAGCTTGCAGCGCCTTGCCCGCCGACTGCATTAAGGGCGCGATAATACGTTCGCCGAGGGGTAGCTGCAAGCGAGCTTCATCAGGCGTGTCAGCTCGCTGCTGCAGGCTTAACTCGCGCACTCCCTCTAGGCGCCGCTCCATGTGCAGGCGTTCGTGAAAATAGTGCTGCAAGAGGAGTAGCGCAGCAGAAAAAATGAACAGCGTGGCTACGAGAGCTACATAGGCCAACATGGTCTCACCTCACACATCAATACGGATGATGCGACTTATTAACACGGTGCCCACAACCTGCGACACTAGGCCCATGCCGAGCATGAGCAAGCCGAGCGGTTCTGTCCACAGCAAGCGAACATACGCGGGGTTAATAAAGCTAAACAGTACGAACAGCACAAAGGGCAGTGAGGCGATAACGAAGCCTGACAGCCTGCCCTGGGCAGTAAGGGTGCGCACTTGTGCCTTAACACGCTGTCGCTCGCGTATGGTGGCGGCGATGCTGTCTAGGATGCCGGCAAGGTCGCCGCCCACCTGGCGCTGAATGAGCACGGCCGTGGCCACGAGATCCATATCGCCGCTGGGTACACGTTTGACCAAGTTCTGCCAAGCATCATCCATGCTTACTCCTAGGCTAATTTCCTTCTGGGTGCGCCGCATCTCCCTGCCTAAGGGAGAGGGGAGAGTGCGACCAGCGAGGTCCATGGCCTGCATCAAACTACTACCCGCACGCATGGCATTGGCCACAAAGCTGAGAAATTCCTCTAGCTGTTCTTCGGCTGCGCGCAAGCGGCGCGCTAAATGATTTTTAAGCAGCAAGCCTGGCAGCAGGTAGCCGAAGAGGCCTCCTAGCAGTGCGCCCAAGATACCCAGGGCGAGCAGGCCAAGAGCCGCCCCTATGGCTACACTGAAAAAAGTCGCGCCGGCCATCTCCTCGCCCCGCAGGGGTATGTCCGCCTGCTCTAAGATAGGGGCATAGTGCGACGCCAAGCGCCGTGGCGCAAAACGAGCGAGAACTAGGCGCGAGAGAAGCTTTCTCTGTGGCACCATGTTTCGCCCGGGGCTGTCTTTACGCCCCTCTAGGCTGTAATTCCTAAGGCGCAGGGAGACACTGTAGCGCCAGCCATACCAAGCGCGCATGGCTGCTGCCAAAATAAGCCCTAGCACTAGCGCCGCCGTAAGTGCAAGCGAGAAAACCACCCCTACCCCCCCCTAGGCATAAATAAATCCGCCGGCAAATTAAGACCCGCCTCAAGCAGCTTGGCCGAGAAAGTAGGCCTGATTCCAGTAGCTCTAAACTCGCCTGTCACTCGCCCAGCACTGTCCTTGCCGCTTGCTTCGTAGACAAAAATGTCCTGCAGCGTGATGACATCTCCTTCCATGCCCACTACTTCGCTGACATGGGTTATTTTACGGCTACCATCACGTAGCCGGCTCTGTTGCACAATAAGGTCTACGGCAGAGGCGATCTGCTCGCGAATGGCCCGCACCGGCAAATCCATACCTGCCATGAGCACCATCGTTTCTAGACGCGCCAGCATGTCGCGCGGCGAATTGGCATGCCCTGTGGTAAGAGAGCCGTCATGGCCGGTATTCATAGCTTGGAGCATGTCTAGCGCTTCGCCGCCGCGCACCTCGCCGATAACGATGCGATTAGGGCGCATGCGCAGAGAATTGCGCACCAAATCTCTGATAGACACAGCACCTTTACCCTCGATGTTAGGCGGTCGCGACTCCAAGATAACGACATGCTCCTGCTTTAGCTGCAGCTCGGCCGCATCCTCAATGGTGACGATGCGCTCATCACTGGGTATAAAAGAGGATAGACAGTTGAGCATAGTTGTTTTGCCGCTGCCCGTGCCCCCAGAAACCACTAAGTTGAGCTTACCGACCACACACAAATGCAGAAACTTGGCCATGGCTGGACTTAGGGTGCCAAAGCCAACTAGTGAGTCCATGGTCAGGGGGTCTTTGCTGAATTTGCGAATTGTCAAAGCAGGGCCACGCAGGGCGAGCGGGGGGATGATGGCATTGACTCGCGAGCCATCTGGCAGCCTGGCATCGACCATGGGGGAGCTTTCGTCAATGCGCCTGCCTAGTGGGGCCACTATTTTTTCTATTACCTGTATGACATGCTCGTCGTCGCGAAAAGAAATGTCGGACAACTCTAACTTGCCCCTGCGTTCCACATAGACTTGCTCTGCGCTATTCACCATAATTTCACTGACCTGGTCATCGTTCAGGAGTGTAGTAATGGGGCCAAACCCTATGACCTCATCAGAGAGTTTTTGCACGAAGCGCAGTCTGTCTTGCCGGCTCATCATGCCGCCGCTCTCAGTGATGCAGCGATCGGCGATCTCGGCTATGCTCGCCTGCAGCTCGTCCTCCCGCAAGGGGTCAAGTAAGAGCTCAGGCTTAATTTCACGCACCACCGTCTGATGAATGGCGCCAAAGAGCGCCCGGTCGGGGTCTGGCGCGACTGGCACGGTTCCCCGCTTGCCGGCAGGAGCCGGAGTCGCTCGTTCGACAGTATTCTCTAGCCTCTTTAGTAGTGACATTTCTACTTAGCGGCGCCGCCACAGGCTTACCGCTCCCTCCTTCCTTCTTTTGGGCATGAGATGCTCGTTAACTAAGTCGCGAAAGCGTTTGGCAAGCTTGCTGTCGGGCTGATTTAACACCAGCGGCACGCCGCGGTTAGCGGCCAGCATGGCGGGGATGTCCTCATGATGAATATAGAAGTCGACCTTGCGTGACAAGGCCCCCTCTAGGTCGGCAAATCGGAGTCCATAGTCATAGCCGGCTTGATTTAAAATTAGCACGATTTTTTCCCTACTGTAGGCTAGCCGCCCCATGAGCTCAAGGGCTACTTTCATGTTCTTAAGTGACGCCATGTCCATATTACCTAGGAGAAACACTTTGTCCGCGGCATCTAGAGCCGCCAAGGTAGTTTCGTCAAAAGAGGCCGGCATATCAACCACTACGAAGTCAAACATGGTGCGCGTAAGGGCTAGAATACGCGTCACATGGTCAGGAACGATGTACTCTGCGTATTCTGGGCTAAGTGGGGCCGGCAGAACCTTAATCCCCGAGGAATGCGGCAAGAGGTACGAGGCGAGAGTCGCCGCATCGAGGCTGCTTTCGCTTACTAAGTCACTCAGTGTGCGGCGAGGAGTGAGACTAAGAAATACACACACATCGCCAAACTGAAGCGATAAATCCACCAGGCACACTTTGGCCTTGTGCTCACTGGCTATGGCGGCCGCCATATTGACGGCTAGGGTAGTCTTGCCCACACCGCCCTTGGGGCTAAAAACGGCTACGACTTGGCCGGGTTGTTTTTCCATACCCGCAGTCAAGGGCAATTGCGCGCGGCGCTCTAGTTCTCGCGCCCACACTTTTTGTATGCACTCCACTAGTTCATCGGCCCCAAATGGTTTGACTAGGTAGTCCTTGGCCCCGGCAATCATGGCTTTACGCAGGTACTCTATCTCTCCCTGCACAGACATAACGATAACGGCCACGTCCGGGTAGGTCGCCGTGACTTTTGCGGTGGCCGTAATGCCGTCCATGCCGGGCATATTTACATCCATAAGCACCACCTGCGGCGAGAGCTGGCTGATTCTGTCTAGTGCTTCGGCCGCATGCGAGGCCTCGCCCACCACCTCTACCCCGAGGCAAAGACTTAGCAAGCGACGGATGTTGCTACGCGTCTCAGGCGCATCATCCACAATGAGCACGGTAATGTTTTTGCGAGGCATATCCTTCACCCCTTCATCGCGGCGAGGTTAGCGTCTCGGCGTTAACCCCGCTTGTCGTTACCTGATGTCTGTCGGCGACAGCTCGCAGCAAGAAACGAATGCTGCCGTGGTCCTCCGCCCAGACTAAGCGCTCGGCTGCGTCAGGACGCAGGGCAAGAGTCAGCGTCGTAGCCTCTGGCGGGGCAGCCGCGAAGGGATTAGTTTCGCTGCCAACGGCCAGCACCAAAATGTTTTGCAGTAATACTTTAGACCGCGACGCACCTGCAGCAGTAGTCTCTTCGTAAGACACGACCACATCGACATAGTCTCCGGGGCGCAAGTGGTAGGCCACCGCAATGCGCTCATTAATGTGCACGCTAAGCGCGCGGTAGCCTTCCTCAAGCAAGAAGGCGAGGTTTGTTTTGGTGCCCGCCTCGTGTAGGCGCGCCAAGAGCACTTGTTCCCCCGCGATAAGCGGCGCCGTGGTTAAACGCCCCACGACATGGCCAACGGTGTCCGTCGCACCCGGGTGACGCATGCCCCGCGGCACCCGCACCACGGCCACCATGCCTTCGCGCAGAGCTGTACGAGCGGGCACATCCGCCACTGCCACGACGACTTCTTCTGTGTGCTCAGTGAGGGCCAGGCGCTCTAAGTTCGCCAGAAAGTAGTACACGCCAAGCCCCCCAATAACAGCCAGTAAAAGCGCCATGAGCAGTAGCCGCTTCCCCGTCCGGTCCATCACCATTCCCCCTCAACCAGCGAATCCAATTAATTAATAAGACTAAACTTTCTAGCGCCAAATGATGCGCCAACTCCGGCCTCTCCTACGCCCACAAACTCTATAAAGCGCCCACGAATAGTGCTCTCGTTGCCACTGCCCGGCAGACTGTCCACGAAAAAGCCGGCAAAGCCTACGACTACGACTGAGCCATGGTGCGGCGGCGTGACCACCGGAACAATTAAGAGCCGCGAACACTGCGCTGCATGTAGCTGAAAAGTGCACCGCGGCAGATGATTACACCTCTCTAAGCGGTCTCGTATGGCATCCTGCGTGGGACCTGACATATTGCCGGTTTTTAGCGGCACATCGTCACCAACACGGAGTAAGCCCTCCCAACCATGCCGGAGATGTTCGCGATATTCTGCAGCGCCCCCGCCCTTAAGCCCGAGGTCCACCGCGCCATACCAGCCTTCTTCGCCCTCTCCGCCTCCTACCTTGAGGTCGTAGACCTGCCCAAAGGTAAACCCCCGCCATACCACGCCTAAGGGTACGGCCCCCCGCAGCGCGCCTATGGTCTGCCCTGCTGCGGTGGCGGATACGACTACCGCGGCGCGCGGCTGGCCGAGGATACGCGCCAACCCTAGGGCCACTTCGCGGCGTGCGCCTACCGTTACCGAGTTACTTAAAAGATTAACGGCAATTTGCACTTCTTGTAGAGCGAGACCGTTTGCCTGCGCCAAGGACATAGCTTGCGTTACGGCCTGCGCGCTGCCCCCTGCGGCGAGCACCCGCGCACCCGTTAGTGCCGCCACGTCAACAGCGCTCTGTAGCCTGGCATGGTGGTAGTATAGCAGGCCGCCATCAACCACTACCGCACCTAGGCCAAGCAACGCGACCATGGCCGCCATAACAATGATCGTCACCCCGCCCCGCTCTTTAGCGCGCTTCATTCGCGCCTCACCACCGCTCGGCCGACAATTAAGTGCGGGCTAGGCAGAAAGGGCTCGATTAAGGGCATAAGGATCTCCATCGGGTAGGTGATAACAATTTCTATTACCGTGCCAGAATGCCGAAGTGAAAAGGCGGGCGATACCTGCACAACTAGCCTAGATGCAGCCAGGGGCGCGGCGGCGCTTATCGCCCTGCTAGTAATCTCGGCATCCGTGCGCCCGAGGCTAGCCTCGCGCCCGGCCTGCCGCGCAGCTGCCGTTACGGCGAGGTGGCCATGAAACACGCGCCCGAAATCGACAATGGCCATCAGAATTAGGAGGAGTATGGGCAGGACGAGCGCTAACTCCACCAAGGCCTGTCCACTTTGTCTGTCACTGCTTTTTTTCATAAGAACCACCCCAAGTCGGCCAAGAGCACGCCTAGGGCGATGGCGGGCGAGTAGGGGAAGGTGCTGTCGGTGCGGTAAGTCGCCGTGTAAAGCCCGAGCATAACAGGCCCCAGCTCGCGCCGATACGCCAAGAAAAGTAGCGCCAACACACCACCGCTAGCTGCGCCGAGGAGAGTCGCCCGCCACACAAAGCTAGCCCCACGTAGCGCACCGATAGCGGCCAAGAGCTTGACATCACCCCCGCCAAACTTACCATAGGCAAAGAGGGGGAACAGGAGCGCACCACCGAGCAGGAGCCCGAGCATGCTAGCACCCGCGCCACTTAGCCCACCCTGTGCTATGCCCACTAGTAACCCGAGCCCCATGGCGGGCAGGGTGAGGTAGTTCGGTATGCGCCGAGAGCGCAGGTCAAAGTACACGGCGCCGAGCAAAAGGGCGTAGGTAGCTGCTACTAGCATGTCGTAACCTCCTTTTATGCCATCTTAATAGAAGAAAAGGGCCCTACTTGTACACCCCAAGTAGGGCCGAAAAGTTGGGGGGGGTAAGTGCCACTTGTCTCTCCTAAGGTGGTGTTATTGGTGCAGGCCTTAATGCCTCTGTGATCCTAGTGAAGATACCAGCGATTTGTTCCCTCAGTACTGTCATCCCTGCAATCAAGGCAACCGCGATAAGCGCCAAGATCAACCCATACTCCACCATGCCTTGCCCAGACTCATCGCGCAACAGTTTGTTTAACAAATTCATTTTTTACCCTCCTTATATTTATTGACTAACGGCGACACCGTAGTGTTTTCTTCTGGCTTTAGTGTACAACAGGCGCTACCTCCGCACATGAGGCAGGGGTACCGTCTTTTGTCGCCGTAAGTCCTATCTTAATTTTCAGATTTTAAACTAAAAGTACTACGCGCCTAGGACTTAAGTCCTATAAAACAAAAACAGCCCCGAAGGGCCGCTAGACTGCGCCTATGTTACTTAATTTTGGTTAAACCCTGCTTTACACCCTCGATTACGGCCTGCGTGCGGTCGGTAACGTCTAGCTTGCGCAGTATGCTCGTAATATGGTTCTTCACAGTACGCTCACTGATAAAGGCGGCCTTGGCGATGGCGGCATTGTTCATCCCCTGCGCCATAAGGCCTAGAATCTCTGTCTCGCGCGAGGTGAGTACGGGCGGCACGAGGCTCGCAGGCTGACTGCCCAAGCGGTTTAGTTCTTGCACAAGCTTACTAGCTAGACTGGGGGCGACAATGGTTCCGCCACGCGCGACGGTGCGAATGGCCTCCATTAGTAGGGCCGGCTCTACATCCTTTAGCAGGTAGCCCTCGGCACCCGCCTTGAGCACCTCAAGCAGGTACTCGCGGTCGTCATGCATGGTTAACACCAGCACCGCTACGCCAGGGTACTCGGCCTTAATCCGCTTAGTGGCCTCTACCCCATTCTGCACCGGCATGTTGATATCCATAAGCGCTACATCGCAGGAGACATGCGCCAGTAGCTGTACGGCTTGCTCACCGGTGGCCGCCTCCGCCACTACCTGAAAATCGCCCTCTAGCTCTAGCAGACGCCTAAGCCCTTCACGAAATAGCTTGTGGTCATCGGCGATCAACACTCTTAGCGGCATCTTCGTCCCCCCTTTCTAAGATAGGCAGGCGCACCGCTACACGCGTTCCTTGCCCCGCTACTGACTCTACCTGCCAAGTGCCACTTAGTAGCTCCACCCTCTCGCGCATACTAAGCAGGCCAAAATGCTCTCCACCCGCCTTAAGGGCTTCGTCGACGTCAAAACCACGACCGTCGTCAACGACGCTTACCAGTAGCGCGGCTTCGGCAAACTCAAGCCTCACCGCCACCTTGGCCACCCCAGCATGCTTAATAACATTGCTTAACCCCTCCTGCACAATACGAAAGCCCCCTACTTCAATGGGCGAAGGCAGGCGCCTGTCTAAGCCTTGTACGGAGAAGTCTACCGTTATGCCCATCTGCACCTTTAGATCGTCGATGTAGCGCCTAAGTGCCGGCACAAGGCCGAGGTCGTCTAGGGCCATGGGGCGAAGGTCGTAGATGATCTTACGTATATCCCTAAGACTGCCGCGCACGGCAAGTTTGAGAGATTTAAGTTCTCCGCCCACCTGCGCGATATCAGACTGTAGCAGTTTCTCGCAGATTTCGGCCCGTAGCACCACATTGGCGAGCATTTGCGCTGGCCCATCGTGCATATCTCGCGCTAGCTTCCGCCGCTCCTCCTCTTGCGCCCGAATAATGCGTAGCCCCAGCCAGTGCCGCTCCTGTGCTGTATCTAACTGGCCACTTAGGTCTTTCAAGTTTCCCCTGAGCACCTCGGTCGCCACACCCACCTGCGACACCAGCTCCTCAGCTTTACGCACGGTGTCCTGCAAGTTGCGGAGCGCCCTCTCGGTGTTGTCGCGCTGTAGACGCAAAGACTTTTCTTGTTCTTGCAGCACCACCAGCTCTAATTGGCTGGCTTGCGCACTTTCGTAAGCGCTTTTGATATCCCCTTCGCTATGCCTCTTAAAGTCTCGGCTTACCTCCATAAGGCGAAAACGCCGCGCTCGTGCTTCTTTCTCTTTGGCGTCTACTTGTGCGATGCACTTTGCTACTTGCTCCCTAATTTCGTCTAGCAGCACCATAAGGCGCATATGCTCAGTGCGCGCGCCTTCGGCAATGTCAAAAATGCGCCCCTTACTCGACTCAATGAGGGATACCGTCTCGTTCAAGATCCTATCTAGCAGTTTGATGTCGACCAAGACGACCACCTTCCTCGGGGCTTAGAGTTTAGTTTCACAGTCAAGGCTGCGCCTTCTGCGCGAGAGCACCCAGTCGGCTTTGTTTTCTTGCCGGGCCCGCCCTACCGCCAAGGCATTAGCTGGCACATCACGCGTCACCGTTGAACCGGCCGCCACAAAGGAGTTTTCTCCGAGCACTAGGGGTGCAATTAAGTTCGAGTTACAGCCCACAAAGGCGCCTTCGCCAATAACAGTTTGGTGCTTCGTACAGCCATCGTAGTTGACAATAATGGTGCCCGCGCCAAGATTGACGCCTGCACCAATTACGGCATCGCCCACATAGCTAAGATGCGAGATCTTAGTCTCATCGCCAACACTACTTTTCTTAACTTCGACAAAGTTGCCGATGCGTACGGCACTGCCAAGCTCGCACCCCGGGCGCAAATGCGCAAAGGGACCGACTTCCGCATGGGCACCAATGCGTGCTTCGCGCACTACCGAGCAAACTACGGTAGCCTCATCTAGAACGACCGCATTTTCTAGCACGGTACTTGGCCCGATTTGACATCCTTCGCCTACGACGGTGCTGCCTTTAAGGACGCTACCTGGCCATACGACCGTGTCGCTGCCGATTTGCACGTCGACTTCTATGTATGTAGTAGAGGGCGAGACGATAGTTACCCCACCAAGCATCAATTTCTCCTGAATGCGCTTCTGCAGGGCCTCTTCGGCGCGGCAGAGCCAGATGCGGTCGTTAATACCTATCGTTTCGGCAAAATCATCTGTCAAGACAGTGGTAATGACCCCTTGTTGGCGCAAAAGGGCCAAGACATCGGTGAGCATGTATTCACCTTGCGCATTATCGCTATTTATCTGGCGGAGCGCGGCAAAAAGATGTGGAGCACTAAAGCAGTAAAAACCTGCGTTAATCTCTTTAATTTCTCGCTCTGTGGGGGAGGCGTCTTTCTCTTCCACGATGGCGACAAACTCGCCCCCGGCAGCGCGCTTAATTCTACCCAAGCCACGCACATCGAGAGGACGCGCGGTAAGCACTGTGGCCAATGCCCCCGCACTTTCATGTGCGGCTAGCATTCTTGCTAGTGTGTGCGGGGTAATGAGCGGCGCATCACCACACAGCACTAAGACTACGCCGGCAAAGTCTTCTAGCGCCCCCTCTGCCTGCTGGCAGGCATGGCCGGTACCAAGGCGCTCATGTTGCGTGACAAACTGCGTAAGCCCCTGCGCGGCCGCCTCAACCTCTGCGGCGTCTTTGCCTACCACCGTAATTACCTTGCTCGCTCCGACCGCCAGTGCCGCCCGGAGAACATGCGTGACGATGGGTAGGCCAGCCACTTTGTGGGCCGTTTTAACAAGTCGTGACTTCATGCGCTTTCCTTCGCCTGCGGCTAGTACTACTGCCGCAATTTCCTGCCCCATACTGCGCCTCCTTTGCAAACAATCTTCTTTTGACGCTACCATTATACGTCGCAGGAGACAAAATACAAAGTGGAGCTTGCGCTCCACTAGAGGCTTACGATACCCTGGCGATTTCTTTGTGGTAGGCGCCCAAAACCTCCGCCTGAATTTTCTCGCGTGTGAAAGCGTTAATGGGATGCGCAATGTCTCTAAACTCTCCCGCGGGGGTCTTGCGGCTTGGCATAGCTACGAATAGACCATTGTTCCCGTCCACGATGCGCACATCGTGAATAACAAATGCGTCTTCTAGGGTGATAGATACTATGGCCTTCATTCGCCCTTCAGTGCTTACCTTTCGGATCCTTACGTCAGTGATATTCATGTTCTTCACCGCCTTTCGTCATCAAGCCCATATTGTGGGTTAATTCGATTCAACTGGCTAAACATCCTTCTAATTATCGAAAGAACTTTTCGATTAATTACGACAACTTGCGACTGCATAGTTCAGGGTGGACAGCACACACTATAGACGGCGCAAAGCCAATCTTTACAAAGGAGTGGAGTCAATGCAAAAGACAATTGTCGGCGTATTTCGTTCTGAAAGCGATGCCGAGCGGGCAGTACGGGCGCTACGGTCATCGGGCTTCAGAGACCAGGAGATCTCCATCGTAGCCAAGGATAGAGGAACGCAAGGAAAAGGCCAAGGCCAGCAAAATCGTAGCGGCATGGCCAACACCATGCGCGCAGGTACAGACGACATCTCAGACGGCATGACTAGCGGCGCCACCTGGGGCGGCCTAGCCGGCCTAGCACTAGGCACCGGCGCTCTAGCTATACCAGGGCTTGGTCCCATTATCGCCGCAGGCCCCATCGCCGCAGCTCTAACCGGCGCTGCCACCGGTGGCCTAGCCGGTGGGCTACTTGACTGGGGTATACCAGCCGAGAGAGGTCGCCAACTGCAAGAAGAAGTGCGCCAAGGCAATATGCTCGCTATTTTGCAGTGCACCGGCAGCGAATGCACTGAGGCCAAGGTCAATCAAGCATCAAACATCCTCAGGGAAAACGGCGCCCGCGATGTCGAGTCCCACGCTTCATCAGCTCGTCGTTAATTAGTCTTGAGCAAGCAAAACCCGGCACCAGTTCGCTGTGTGCCGGGCTATATATTGCCTGGTGAGATGAGGAGCCCACCAGATTCTTCATCAAGACGCACGATAGACAGGTAGCCACTCGTCAGCTTGTCCAGCGGGCGCACATTCTCAACTAAGACTACCGTGCCAACAATCTCGGCGCGAAACTCATCTAGCAAAGTGGCCAGCCCCTGCAAGGTACCCCCGGCACGCAAGAAGTCATCTACCACCAACACCCGCGCCTTTTCGGGCAGACTGCGCCGCGGCAGGGACATCGTCTGTAGATTGCGATGTGACCCAGAAAGAAAACTCACCGAGAGCACCGGGCCATCGGCCATAATACTCTCTTGACGAGCGAGCGGTAGCGATACCCCGCTCTGCGCCACAACTAACTCACGGCGCGCGATAACTAAGGGTCTGTTTAAGTAGCGCGCTACCGAAAGAGCCAACGGTATGCCCCTCGCCTCTATAGTAACAACGGCCTCCACCCGGTTTGCCGCAAAACGTGCCGCGATTACCTCCCCTAGGGCAGAAAGCAAGGCCGGTTCCTGCAAAACATCATTCAGGTATAGATACCCCGTAGCAACACGGCGCGCCGGCTCATTTAGGCGCTCGCAGAGCCCGGCGATTAACGCCTCGATATGCTGCCGCGTCCGGTGGGGCACATAGCGTACTCCTCCCGAAGTTCCGGTTACAGTTTCGAGCCTGCCAAGACCCTGCGCTTCAAGACCTTGGCGAATGGCCGCCACGTCCTCACTGATGGACGACTTTGCCACCCCTAAGCGACCCGCCAGGTCACTTAAAGATAGTAACTCTTGTGGTGCATCTAGTAGCAGTTTTACAATTGTGGCCACACGTGCCGCCTTACTTTGTTTCTCCATCTAGGCACCCATAAGTTCTTGCCGAGCGAGAGCTAGATCACTATCTTTATCGACATCAGTGCCGATTTCGGCATAAGGGCACTCGACAGCTACACAGCGACAGCCAAGTATTTGCGACACGCGCTCTTCTACCTCGGGCACGGTCAACTGCCCTAAGAGCAATTTGACCAGAAACTTATACCCAATAAGGGCACTAAGCGCTAGGACGTTTTTGCGCTGGGCAATAAACTGCTCCATGCGCAAGGACACCTGCTCGGCCACCGCCGGATCAATAACGAGGAGGTTCCCCCCCGTGTAGGTGCGCCCGCCTAAAGTGGCATAGGTACGCTTAACGCCAGGGTAACGTGCCTCATTTACTTCTTTGGGGATGATAGGGTAGAAGAAGTCTCCCTCCTGCCCTTCTAGCTTGGCCAAGTAGGCATCTACGACCGACGAAGTCAACATGGGTATATCAGAAGTCACTACCGCCACCCTCTTACTAGGTGGCAAAGTACGCATGGCAGCTAGGCCGTTTTCACGCATATCTCCCCCCGCGGGAAGGACAGATACCCGCGTGCTAGCATATGGTGCGCACAGCGTCGCCGGCCCCACAATGACTATAGAGTCAATAGCTTTCGAGCCCGCTAGGGCTTTGTAGACATATTCCAGCATGGGCTGGTCATGGATAGGAATAAGCGCTTTGTTAGCTACGCCATGTTTTTTGGCAAAATCATCTTTTTTATCCGCGCCCGCTAAAATGATGGCATTCATGGCACCACCTCCTACACCTTGTGGTCTCTTACCCATTCCATTATCGACAACTCCGCATTTTCCATATGCTCCTTGGCGAGGGCCTGCGCTAGGGCACTATTGCCCTCGGAAATGGCTTCGGTTATTCTCTTGTGCTCTTGAAAAACAGCCCTAAATCGCCCTGGGGTAGAGAGTGATGTCCTACGAAAACGGCTAATTTGCTCGCGCAAATTGTTCACAATCTGCGATAAGCGTTGATTGCGGCTAGCCGCAAACAAGATCGAGTGGAACTGCTCATCTAATTCCACCAAGCGATCGGCGCTTTCGTCCTCCATGCACTCGCCAATTTGCACCAAAGTGCGCTCTAGCTGCTCAAGGCCCTCTGGCGAGATTCTCTGCGCGGCTAAGCCTGCCGCTAGCGCCTCTAGGGCCGCCCGTATTTCAAAGGTCTCGGCAATGTCTTTGACGCTTAAGTCAGAGACATAGGCGCCACGACGGGCAATCATAATGGCTAGGCCCTCTAGCTCGAGCTTACGTATGGCCTCGCGCACCGGGGTGCGGCTAACGCCCATTTCTTCTGCTAATTGCACCTCCATCAGTCGTTCGCCAGGTTTCAGCCTGCCGCTCAAGATGGCCTCGCGCAAATGCTCAAAGACAATTTCGCGCAGTGGCTTGTAGTTGTCAAGCTTAATAGGCACCATTCTCTCCATCACAACGCAGATTCTCCTCTCAGAATGTTAGCTTGGCACTCTGCTGCCGTTAGCGTAGGAACTACATACTCTCTAAATCCTTCCGCGAGACGCAGGGCTCGCGTCGGGCGCTCCTCGTAAAACCCACATATCGCTGAACCGCTACCACAGAGCAAAGATAGCTCGGCACCATCTTCTGCCAAGAGCGCTTTTAACTCTCTTAGCTCGGGGCGTAGTTTTAAGGCCGCTGCCTCTAAATCATTGTGCAGGTGAACGTTGCTACTGCTCGCTACAGGCTGCCACTCGGCATAGACCTGTGCTGTCGCGAGGCCAAAGGGCGGCTTAATGATGCGTAGCCACCTCGGGTTTAAGTCTGGCAGGGCTGTAATTACTTCACCCCGCCCCGTGGCCCTAGCCGTACCGCCTCGCAAAAAGAAGGGGACGTCTGAGCCGATGTGCGCGGCAAGAAATTCTAACTCCCCAATTTCTAAAGGGGACCCATAGAGGGCGTTTAGCCCGAGCAAGACATGGGCAGCATTGCTACTGCCTCCACCGAGGCCGGCCTCGACCGGAATATTCTTGGTGAGTTCAATCGAAATAGCGGGGTCTAGGCTTGTTCTGCCATAGAAGCTTTCTGCGGCTATGAAGCATAGATTCTCTCTCCCCTGCGGCAAACCTGCCGGCGCCATTAAGTTGATGCCCGGCTCTCCTCGCGTAAGCACTAGGCGGTCAAAGAGGGCTACTGTCTGTAGCACCGTCTCTACTTCGTGATATCCGTCGCTACGACGCCTAATGACCTTAAGACCAAGATTCACTTTAGCCGGAGATAAGAGTGTTACGCGCATGTGGTTCACCTCTTATCCATTCTAATACACGGCTCAATTTAACACTAGCAGAAATTACAGAGACAGTAGGTTAGCCACCTACTGCCTCTGTAACCGTGACCACGGCGCGCAGGGCGCCTACCTCGTCTTCCACCGAGCGCAACTGCCCGAGAGTCCGCTCTAGCGACTCGTAAAAGATAATGACCCAGTCCTCTGGACCGGCACTCTGCAAGGCTTGCTTGTGCACCGCGGCTTCATCAAAGACTGCTTCTTCACCTGCGGGCACCCTGCCTACTTCTGCTATCCCCTGCCGCAGCAGACGAGCTACTTCCGCTACCTCTCTACCCCTACGATCAACATCTTCTTTAACAAAAACTTGGTCGAACTTGGTGCCCGCACAGTGCCCTAATTTGACAATAGAGGCATCGGTACGGTCCCCAGGCGCGGAAATTACCCCTATGAGCCGACCAGAGCAGAGCCTGCGCGCCAAGTCGGCTACCGCGCATACGCCCGGAACATTGTGGCCGTAGTCGAGCATCACGGTGATACCGGCAACTTTAATAATGTTCTGCCGCCCCGGATTGCATAGCAGATCAGGAGCAAAGGCCTGTAGCGTGGCCGAAATGGCTGAAAAAGGTACTTTAAGCGCCCACAAGGCCCCCATAGCCGCGGCACAATTCTCGATATTGTGGCGAGCCAAACCAGCAAAGCTGAGCGGCACCATGTTTACGGGGATCTCATACAGCAACTCTCGGCCCGCGAGAGCCCTAAAAGCTCCGTTCTGCACCATCACGCCCCGCCCGCCGCCGGCCAAGTGATTGGCCAACACCTGGCTTGGCTCTGCGGCAAAGAGAATCATCTCGCGGCGCGAAGCCTGGCCCGCCTGCACACAGTAGCTGTTTTCTGCGTTGACAACCACCACCCCGCCCGCACGAACGGCCTCGGTGACTAAGCTTTTTACACGGCACAGCGCCGCCAAGTCAGGTATGCCGTCTTGCCCTAGATGGTCATCACTGATGTTTGTTATTACGGCAACATCGGCGAGATTGTAACCGAGCCCGCCGCGGATAATGCCGCCGCGAGCTACCTCTAGAACGGCTGCCTCTACCGCTGGGTCTGACAGGATAACCCCCGCACTCCAAGGGCCTGTGGTATCCCCAGCGACAAGCTGTTTTTGGTTGATGTAGATGCCCGACGACGTTGCACAACCTACATGGCCATAGACATGCCTTAAGCCTGCCGCAATAAGGCGAGTGGTCGTCGTCTTGCCATTCGTCCCGGTGACTGTCGCTAGGGGTATCTCCGAGGGGGTACCCGGCGGGAAAACCAGCTCTACAATTGCCCCCGCCACGTCGCGTGCTTGCCCTAGAGCAGGGTATTGGTGCATGCGGATGCCCGGCGCAGTGTTGACCTCGATGACAGTCATCTCGAGCGTTGGCGAAGATATGTCCGGCGCAACCACATCAATTCCAGATATATCAAGCCCGATTAGACGGGCTACCCTCTCCACACGCTCTCTAGCCTCGGGGTGCACCATGTCCGTCACATCCCAGGCCGTACCGCCCGTGCTCAAGTTAGCACTGTCTCTAAGCAGTACCAGCTGGCCTTGTTGGGGCACATAATTAGCGTCAATGCCTTGTCTTCTGAGGACTCGTAGGGAAATATCGTCTAGGGCGATGCGCGTGAGGGGCTTTTCGTGTTTTTCTCCCCGCAGAGGATGGAGGTTCGTGTGGGCGATGAGCCCTAGTATCGACGAGACACCATCGCCCACCACATGTGCTGGCGAACGCTCCGCCGCAGCCACCAGCTTGCCTCCCACCACCACCAAGCGATAATGTCTGCCCTCGATATACTCTTCTACAATCGTCTTGCCCCCAAACACTTGGGCAAAATGAAAGGCTTCGGCCACGTCCTCGGCCGAATTGAGCTTGAGGGAGACCCCCTTGCCTTGATTGCCATCGCGCGGCTTGACGGCGACAGGACGACCAATCTGTTGCCATGCTTCTACCGCCTCTTGGTCTGTCTCAACGGTAAAACCAAAGGGCACAGGAATGCCCGCTGTCGCCAAAATATACTTGGTCATGGCTTTGTCACAGGCAATGTCGGCGGCCAGACATGATGTATGTGGCCCGACTGTTGCTTGTATCCTCCGGCTGTAGATACCGGTGCCTAGCTGTATCAAGCTCTCGTCGCCGATGCGACGCACCGTAATCCCCCGACTTTCGGCCGCCTTGACAATGGCCTGAGTACTAGGCCCTAGCTCAAGCTGCGCTGCTAGCTTTCTAAGCGGCTCTAGTTTCTCATGGATATTGACCGTACTGCCCTGCAAGAGAGACTGCACAATACCTAGGGCCTCTGTGAGCAGGGGCTCCACTAGACCCGGCAGGGCATGCTCGAAAACAACATGGTACACCCCTGGCGATGCCGCGTAGCGAGTTTTACCAAAGGCCTTAGGAAACCCAAGCAGTGCTTGTAGCTCAAGGATAATATGCTCTAATACATGCCCAAAATAGGTCCCTTCACGCAGGCGGGCCACAAAGCCACCGTCACGACCACTGCAGCTGTGGTTCGCTATGCCCGGCAGGCATTCACCTAGCGCAAAACAAAACCAAGGGTACTCCGAGCTCTCTCTGCCCGCTAGCTCTTCTAAATCTAGGGTGACTTTGGTCACGGGGAAATGCGCATAGCAATTTCTCCCTGGGAAAACAGTGATGTCGAGGACGCGCATTAGTGGGCCTCCTCCTTAGGTGATGCGGGCCGCCTGGTAGCCAGATCAAAAGTGTAGTCCGCCGGCAGGACATGCAAGAGCACATCGCAGAGGGCTAACGGTTCTTCGCTCGTGGTATCAGAGATGTCGCTGATAGTGATACCACGTCCGTCTAGAACGGTGACACAACCATTGCCTACCACGGTGAAGCGGCCTGACGTGCTCACTTCAATGGCCGTGTCCTCATCTATACCCACACCTAGAATGTCAGGGTTTTGCGCCAAAGCACCCAGGAGACGCCCAATCCGCCCACGCTGCGCAAAGTGCTGGTCTACCATGGTGTGCTTTAAGAGACCTAGCCCCGGAGCCATGCGAATGGCTTCGCGCCGAGGCTCTTCCTCCCCGTCTCCCGCCACTATCATGTTGTCGCTCATGGCTGAGGCTCCGGCACTTGTTCCTGCAATGACAGCACCCTGTAGGTAGAGCTCTTTGAGCAGGTCGTCAAGCAATGTCCCTCCCACTAAGCTAGTGATACGCAGTTGATCGCCGCCCGTAAAGTACACACCGGTGGCCCCCTGCACTTTCACCATGGCTTCCCGGTCGTTGGCCTGCTGGCGATTAGCTACGTGACAAACTTCAACCGACCGCACTCCGAGACTCCTAAAAATGTCGCGATATTCTTCGCCCACGGCAGTCTGAGCTTCGGCGGCAGCCGTAAGGATGGCAATTACGGCCTCACTACCCCCGGCTAACTCCACAAAGCGGCGCAGCACCGTACACTCGCCGCTCTTATCTTCAGCTCCACCAATTATTAATAGCATCCCTTGCTGCTCCATACTTGGGCAATCCTCCATCAGGCCAACTAGCGCCTCACTCTAGATTTGCCTTGTTCAGAGCAGGCTATACCGCGACAAAAAATATCGCCCTTCACAAAGAAGAGCGATACAGTCACCACAAATCTATCTACTTGCCGAAATTAGCTACCAGACGTTGCTCGGGACCCCCAATGCAAAGTTCGACTGCCTGTGTCAACAAATCGGCATAGCTTATCGACAAACAACCGGTGCTATGTTGATCACTTGTCCGCACAAGAAAATGATAGGGATAGGTACTCTCCAGAACACCCTCGCGCACCATTGCCTTGCGCCGCCCACGGTTGGCTTTTAGCCATACCTTTTCGCCAATATGCAGTTCAAGGTCTTTCCTAATAGTTGTCAAGTAACTGGTGTTCAATCCTACCACCCTTTCCCTGCTTGTCTACATAGATTGTACCAGCGCACGGATGGCTTGTCAAGACAAACTTGTATTATAGCAACGACTTTTAGCCCTGTCAAGCGAAAAATTTGTGCCGCAGAACTGACGCATGAGATTTTTTAGAGCGCGCCAACCCGCAAAATGGGTCTATGGCAGCCTGCTAGGCGATAATTCGCGCAAAATCTGCCATGCTGAAAGCCAAAAATCCCTGTGTGTTAGGCGTCTCGGCGAGTCTGACTGATCCGAGGCAAAAAATGAGCACACGAAGACCACAGTATGAGTTACGGCCTTTATGGAACTCGCGCTAGGCAGATAATCGGGTTGTGTTTAGGTCTCCTTCATGAACCAGGCGCAATTGTCCCCCGCGTTTGGATCAAGTTTCGCAGTTGCCTCGCGTCGAGCTTGATGTAGAGTAGGGCGTCACGGAGTCTCTGAATACAGCCTTGTATGCCAAACTCCTGCACTAGCTCTAGCAATGGAATTTCAATGAACACTGCAATTCTCCAAGTGGTTCATTTGAGATCCAAGCGTGACGGATAGGCCTGCACTATACCACAAGGTTGCTTCACAGGCTTGGTAAAACTGTGTAGCCAGCTCCGACAGGAAGGGCGAAGTAACTACCGACCTTTCGTTGTCGCAATTATGAGCTCGCCGCAATTTGTCCCCACCAGTATCCAGCCGTGCTCGGAATGCTTCCAGTCGACCAGTCCCAATGGGTCAACCGCCGTCTTTATGTTTTCCCCTTGGATTTGAACATCAAAGCCTCTGCGCCCCCCGCTAAGCACAGAGATCACTGCCCCTCGGGATACGGTGGACAAATGAGCGGGTGGAGGGGTAATAGCGCCTGATCCCTCTTTCAAATCCCAAGTAAGTTCGCCTGTTAGCTCGTCAATTTTCGCATGCATAATGTAAGGAGATAAGTACCGGTAGCGGAAGTTGAGCGTGTTGTGGTCAATTCTAGTCAGCGCTTCTTCAGCCGCAAACGGGCTCCACTCTCTGGTTGCCCGAGGGAGAGTCCTTCCATCTAACCCGACTGCCGCAGGCATTGGCCGAGGAATCTCTGCGATGACCCGCTTTCGACCTGAGGCAAGTTCGATGCGGAAAAGGCGACCCCTCCTGTCAACTATGAAAGCGGCGTCTGCTTCGACTAGGGGGAACGACAGCGGAGCAGCCCAAAACCTAAGCCGCTGCACACTGACCAGCGGTGCTGCCAAGTGCTGAACCCCATACTGAAAGGTGAAGTAATAAACCGCCCCCAGCAATACAAGCATCTGAGCCGCGCCGACCATACGGTATGCTTTTGCCCCTTCTGTCTCTCGTATTTTGTGTACTAAGCGGCTAAGCACAAATGGCACCGCATAAATGATGATCGTTGCAACGAACAATCGTGTGCTCATGAGGGAAGTCAACCCGTTTCTCCGATACATAAAATTCTCAAATAGGTTCCAGGCGATTGGGGCTAAGTAGGGTGTTGCCAAGACTAAACAGTTGGGGGTCCGTAAGGCGAGCACCAAACTAACTGGCAGGGCTAACAGAAGAGGATATGTCATATGGTATACCAGCGTATAAAACTGGTCACTGGCGGTAGGTGGCAGGAAGCCGACAAACCACAGAATCCAAACACAACAGAGCAACGCGGCAATCATCACCGCCCCGGCGATGTCTTCATTAGTCATAGATAAACAATATTTCTTGGCTCTGTCCCATAATGGCATTACTTATGCGCCTCCTTCATATCATTCATTCTGTGTATAGACAGGGGTAGGCCGATGGGCTGCTATTGCACCATCGGCCTACTCCTTGCGGCAGAAACAGCCGGCACGATATGTTAGAGCGTTGTTGCTGACGAATGAAAATCGGACTGGTGTAGATGGTGTCGGCTAACTCTGCTTCTCCACCCACGTGCTCTACTACGACGTGGTATGCCCTTTGCCCACCATCAAACCGGAAGCTAACGGGAATGATTACAGTTTGGCCAGCGACTAAGCCACGAGTAGTTACCGTGCTACCTTGAAATGCGGGCACAGAGTTTTGCCCCGTATTGCCTACATAATTCTCAATAATCCTTACCGTGTAACTTCCAGCGCGTGCCGCCCGTAGCACGATCTCACCAATTACTGTGGCGTTAGCCGACATGGTAAACTGAGATCCTATTTCCTGCAAAACGCCTTGAGCGTTCCTAAGCCTTAGCGTAGCGAAACCGCCCAACCGGCTAGCGACCGTTCTCCCAGCGCGTAAAGATACGCTCACAGTATCTTGCAGTAGGTGCCGCATGTCACTGGTCCATGAGGGTAGACCGATAAAGGTAAAATAGGAGATGCCAAAAAATTCACTGCCAGCGCCGCCCCAGTCGCTGCCGGTCCTAGCAGATGGGAAACCTTGGCCTGCAAAAGCATTGCTCAGACGCGCAACTATCTCTTGCCGCCAACGACCTACATGAGCGGAGCTCGGACAGAAACTGGTCTGCACACCACTCATCAACTCAAAGCCGTCGTAACGAGCGTTTATTACACCCCCTGGAGACCCTGGCACTGACCAAGCATCCCATTCAAAATGACCAGTGGGGTGCGCAATGGTCGCCGATGACCAACCGAGTCGATTCGCATTGATGTTCGAAAGCAAGTTGTCTGGCAAAAACCAGTTATATCTTAGTCCTGCTGTATCAAAGGAACCCCACCCAACTAGGTCTCGTATGCCGTATGCCAAAGCATGCCCGTTGTGTTCGGTATGCGACTGATTTACTGTAGAAGCGGCGACTTCTAGCCCTGGGAACATGGCCACTTGAGCGGTCGACGCAGCTCTGACTGTATCACGGTATGTTTCCCAAGTTGCTAACCAAGGCAAATACTGTGCCCGGTTGCTGCCAAAAATATCAGTCAACCAGATATTTGTCCCCATTGCTGGTATGGGCCATGCCCCCCGACGACCAGTCCCGCTCATCAGCGGGGCTAGCGGTTGGGTAGTAATATACTGGCCTGCTGGCTCATCGGTAATATAGCCGATGGCATATCCTCTGTTTGCTAGCCTCGTTGCAAGCTCTGCAGGTGTGAATCGCCCATCTAAGGCAAACGTGCTGTGAAGATGCAAGTCTGCCGGAGTCCAAAAATAGTTAACGGCTAGCGGTTCCACATCTACGATCAACACTTGGGGAATTTCAGTATTTAATGAAATTCCAGTCGCCTTCCCAAGTTGCTGTGATCTCGCCTCTTTCCACAACCGCCCTAACTCTGTAATGACCGTCAGCAGCAACTTTGAAAGGCAGCTCGGACACATTGACGGGGAACAGCACCGGCGCCATCTCCCCACGCCGCTGCATCACCCCGCGCATACGCGCGTTGCCTTCCCTAAAGTCGTGTGCTTCGGCTGTGGATAGGGAAACTCGCTCGTCATTGCGTACGCGCAGGACAGACGCCCGTTGCCGATAGTTGTTCCAGTCTCTAAACGCTGCGCGGCTAATTTCATCATCCAGCCGATGAACCGTCATGGTTCTTTGCGCCATGGGGACACTTCCCAGCAGGTCGTGCCCGTCAATACTAAACTCTGCCAAACGGGCTGTACGCGCACCGGGGCCAAACCCGACCAAAGTAAAGGGAAATTCCCACTGTATAGCATTAAGGTCATAAGCCTGAACATACGTCCCTAGAATAGCCATTTCAGGCGCTAGGTCAGCCGGAGCGGAGAAAGTAAACCCAGCAAAAACAGATACCAACAACAAACAACACAGCACTACAAAAACTAGACGTTTCGCAGATCTATTAGTGAGCCAAAGACCTTTTCCTGCCATCATAGGGATTCATCCTCCTTCGTCATTTTTTCGGCAACTACCGCAAGCGCTCTGCAGTCCTCCTTCCGACCTAATATTTAGCAGTTGTTGCCACATCTTACTTTATCGCCACCTCTCCTGTATGTCAAGGATATATGTGGCATGTCGTCGGACTGAGATATTGTCACCCTGTAAGCGGGCAGAGAAATGGAATTTCATCTGTGATTTCTCGGAAATCACACTAAACACTGAAATTCCCCAAATGTCACACAGTGGTTACCATTTCTGTCTAAAGTCCCCATGGAAAAATACTTCGACCAAGAGCGATCCTTTCACCACTACGCCAACTCGAGAGAGGAGCGTAACACGCTAGGGGAGACCTAGTCCCCTCGCTCAACTACCAAACACCCCATTAAGTCAAGGGCCACCGTTCCCCCGTTCCCATCACTACCTAAGGTGACATTTTAGCTGTCTCGTTTAACGTGTTTTAGGGTGACGTTTTCACTGTCCATTGACAGCGGAAATTTTACGCTGTCAATGTGAGTTGCCCTAGTCATGCCGCCTTGCGGTTCATTACCGTGCCCGAATGAAGGCATTGTGCAAGATGGCAGCGAATAGAGCAACATAACTTACTGGGAGGCAAGTGCATGAAGCTAATTTCTTGGAACGTAAACGGCATACGCGCCGCCATGGGCAAGGGGTTTCTCGATTTCTTCACGAGCGTTGAGGCAGATATTTTCTGCATCCAAGAGAGCAAGATTTCGCCCGGGCAATTTGAAGTGCAGTTACCCGGCTATGAGCAGTACTACAACTACGCCGTCAAGAAGGGTTACTCAGGCACCGCCGTCTTCACCAAGCAGCCGCCGATTAACACCGGTTACGGCATCGGCCTAGCAGAGCATGATCAAGAGGGTCGGGTGGTGACCCTAGAATTTGCCGACTACTACCTCGTCAATGTCTATACGCCTAACTCACAGCAAGAGCTAGCGCGACTAGCTTATCGCATGGAGTGGGACGATGCTTTCCGCGACTATCTTAAGTCCCTAGACGCCCACAAGCCTGTTATTTTGTGCGGAGACTTAAATGTTGCGCATCAAGAGATCGATCTCAAGAATCCGAAGAGCAATCGGCGTAACGCCGGGTTTACCGATGAAGAGCGGGGCAAGTTTGAGGCACTGCTTTACGCCGGCTTTATTGATAGCTTCCGTCACTTTCACCCCGACCGCCGCGACGCCTATACTTGGTGGTCTTACTTTGCTAAGGCCCGCGAGCGCAATATCGGTTGGCGCATCGATTATTTCTGCGTCTCTAGCCGCCTCAGAGACAAGATGGCTAGCGCAGAAATACACCCTCATGTTCTTGGTTCAGACCATTGCCCGGTAGAGCTGGTGCTGCTTTAGACCGTTCTTGACCACTTGTCGCGTCGGGAGGCCTGGGGGCCGAAACTAGTGATCGCGAACACCTTGCGTTGCAGATCGCTGTTTTATTTTACTCCGCGGAGGGAAACAACTTTTTAGCCATTGCGAAAGTATGTTCGTCCTGATATAGTGATGTCAAAAGTGTTCCCAGGGTGCACATTTTTGGCAGGGAGGTTACTAGATGAAGACCCGCAGAAACACCGAATTTAGCCATGCAAGAGAGTTGTCTGGTTTGTCGATAAAAGAAGTCGCGCAGACCTACGGTCGTAGCCAGAGAACAGTTTATCGGTGGGAAAATGGTCAGTACAGTCCCGACCCTGTGCTGATGGAGGATCTAAAGACAATGTACTCAAGCCGCAATGAGCAAAAAACTTCCTCGAATGCATTCACCTTCATTGATCTCTTTGCAGGAATTGGTGGCCTGAGAAAAGCGTTTGATTCAGTTGGCGGGAAGTGTGTTTTCACTAGCGAATGGGATTTGGCTTGTCGAAAGACCTACCAGGAAAACTTTGTCTGCGACCATCCCGTGCACGGCGATATACGCGATATAGATCTCGATAGCATACCGCAACATGACTTATTGCTGGCAGGATTTCCATGTCAGCCTTTTTCAATAGCAGGCGTTTCTAAGAAAATTTCCTTGGGTAAACCACATGGGTTTCATTGCGACACGCAGGGGACCCTGTTTTTCGATGTTGCCCAGATAATAGAAAAACACCAACCTAGAGCTTTTTTGCTAGAAAATGTTAAGAACCTAGTAAGCCATGATAAAGGAAACACTCTCAGAGTAATTTTACGTACACTCACAGAAGAGCTTGGCTACCATGTAGACTACCGAGTTATTGATGCTAGGAATTTTGTACCTCAACACCGTGAGCGCATATTTATTGTGGGTTTCAAAGGCTCCAGTGATTTTTCATTCCGCACTATGGATACTCCTCAAACTGGCCCCAAACTTGGAGCTGTTCTGCATCCGCAAGATGGCACTGAAGTGCCGGAACTACCCTATACGGCTGGAACGAGGGCAGATGTTGCCCCAAAATATACCTTGAGCGACAGGCTGTGGTCGTACTTGCAGGCCTATGCTGAGAAACACCGGGCCAAGGGTAACGGCTTTGGTTTTGGGTTATGTGGCCCCGATGATGTGGCACGGACGTTGTCAGCCCGCTACTACAAGGACGGGTCAGAAATTCTCATCAAGCAGGACGGAACTAATCCTAGGCGTCTTACACCAAGGGAGTGCGCCCGAATAATGGGTTTTGGGAATTCGTTCAAGATCCCCGTTTCTGATACTCAGGCTTACAAGCAGTTCGGTAATTCTGTGGTGGTGCCAGTGGTCGAAGCGGTAGCGCGCCACATGCTCCCGCACTTGGTCGAAGGCCATGTCGATGTTTTTACTAAGATCAGAGCAGAGGGTCTCCCGCACCAAATTAGACTTTTTGAGCAGGCAGGCGGCTATGCTGAACTGGATTAATCATAGACCTACCCAGACTTTCGCTATACAAGATTACGATATGAGGATGGGTTGAGATGCAGAGGGGATTTTTGTCGCAGTATTTCGAGGGAGTTGCGATTAAGCGCCTTAGGCCTGTAGAGGTTTGTGTCTCCGTTTCGAATCAACATGAATTCAACGCCAATAGAGCATTGCGCTGCCTCCTTGGGGAGAATCGAACAACTTTCGAAGGGCGATTTTTGTGGTTATCTGGGGAAAACGAGGGAGTATCTGCAGAGGGTCGTGTAACTTGGTACGATGCGCGCGAAAATCACCCCACCAGAACAGAGTACCGACTCTACTTTAGCAGCAACACTGTAATGGACCAAGCTCAAGCTGGCGACCTTCTTATAGTTGCCCGAAGAGCTGACCAAAGTTTGTACATGATTGTCGTTGCGGCAGGGAGCACGCTTGAGAACCAGTTGTGTTGGCTATTCGGGGTATCTGATATAGGCAACGAATTCAATTACCGACCTATCGGTGAAGCACGCGACCCAGAAGTTGACTTCGCCGTGCGGTATATTCTAGAAGAGCTGGGTGTAGAGATTGAGGAAGCTGATACGTCCTTCCTTGACACGATTCTTGAGCCCTACTTAGAAAAAGGCTTCCCTACAACTACAGAGTTCTCTGCTCTGGCGAGAAACACTTTGCGGTTCGCCTGTCCTCTCGAGGAGCCCGACAATACACTATTGTCATGGATGGAACACGAGGAAAAGCTGTTCAAAAGACTTGAGCGTCATTTCATTTCACAAAGACTAAGAAGTGGGTTCTGCAGCACGGATGCCCCCGATGTAGACAGTTTTATCAAATTCTCGTTGAGCGTTCATAATCGAAGAAAATCTCGAGTTGGCAGCGCATTAGAGAATCATCTCGAGGCACTGTTCACTTGCCATGGGATCCGATTTGCCCGAGGACAGGCCACGGAGAACAAGTCAAGACCGGACTTTGTTTTCCCGGGCATCGCTGAATATCGCGACGTTCATTATCCTTCGGCGCGATTAACTATGTTAGGTGTAAAGTCTACCTGCAAAGACAGATGGCGGCAGGTATTGACTGAAGCAGCACGCATCAGTAGCAAACACTTGCTCACACTGGAGCCGAGTATTAGCGAGAGTCAGACTTTTGAGATGGCGCAGAACAAACTGCAGCTGGTGTTGCCTGAAAAACTACATGCCACCTACAAGACAGAGCAAAGAAGTAGCTTGTGGACGGTGGCGAGCTTCGTGCGCGTGGTACTGTGCAAGCAATGACGCGAGGGAACACAGTTCACAGATTGGCTAGCCGATCCATCATACGATGCCACGCCGCTCAAATTGCGGATGGCGTGAAACTGTTCTCCACAGCGAGCGTACTACAAGTAATACGTCCATTTATAGTTCTCTCTATTTAATTAGAGTGTAAGTAGGACGTTTGCGAAAGGGGGTATAGGTGCTGATGTCTGTGCGGAAATGGATGCTGCTCTCTTTGAGCTTGACACTGCTTCTTCTACCACTGTTATCTTTTCCGGCTGTAGCTAGTGGACAGCAGCCCGTTGTCTATGTCATTCCTGTGGAGGGCACAGTAGACGCTAGCCTGCTGCGCTACTTACAGAGGGCCTTCGCCGTGGCGGAGGCGAGCAAGGCAGAGGCCATAATTCTCGAAATCAATACTCCCGGCGGCTTGCTAAGTTCCTCCTTTGAGATCAGTGATCTGATCTGGGCCTCAAAAATCCCTGTGTACTCCTATGTGCGCTTTAATGCACTATCGGCCGGTGCCTTTCTAGCCCTTTCTTCGCGTGCGCTATACATGGCACCAGGCAGTGCTATAGGCGCAGCCGAACCACGCACCATGGATGGGCAGACGGCAGATGAAAAAGTCTTATCCGCTTGGGAGGCACGCATGAGGGCTGTGGCTGAGCGGCAGGGCAAGGACCCCGAAATCGCGGCCGCCATGGTGCGCATGGAGGTAGCTATCCCTGACGTAGACGAAGCTGATACTCTGCTGACCCTGACCTACCGTGAGGCCAAAGACATCCAATTTGCGGACGGAATCTTTGACTCCATACCCGAATTGCTGGCGGAGCTTGGCTTGGCAGATGCGATGACAAGAACGGTAGGGCTTGCTCCTGCCGAAGTTTTGGCGCGTTTTATCACTAACCCAGTGGTAGCGACTATCTTTATCGCGATTGGCATTGCTGCTTTGTCTATCGCCGTGATGACGGGGGACTTTTTACTGCCGGGCGGGATTGGCATTGCTGCTTTTGCGCTCTTTTTTGGGGGTCATATTTTCGCCGGCTTAGCTGGAAGGGAGGTCGTTTTCTTGTTTGCCGCTGGGCTTTTCTTGCTTATCATTGAGGCCTTTATCCCTAGTTTTGGTGTCATTGGGGTGGCGGGTTTTTCGGCCGTATCTGTTTCTGTGGCCTGGTCTGCCGCGGCTACCGGGCAAGGCTGGCGCATGCTGGCTGTGGCCGCGCTTACGGCAGTTGTGCTGGTTCTGATTGCGCTGCGGTTTCTCAAACGCTCCCCAGCTTGGTCACAAATCGTGCTCAAATATTCTGAATCTAAGTCTCTAGGCTATGTCGGACCGAGCGATGTCTCAAGCTTAGTCGGCGCCATTGGCACTACTATCACCCCCCTACGCCCCGCCGGCCTTGCTGATATAAACGGCAAGCGTATGGACGTAGTCAGCGATGGCAGTTTTGTCGCCGCCGCCACGCAGATTGTGGTGGTAAAAACCGAGGGCACGCGTATAGTTGTGCGCCCCCAGTAATTAGATAAAGTAATAAGGAGGCTAAAAAATGTACTTTCCCGAAAGCTTGTTCGTCGTCGCCCTGGTTTTTCTCGGCGTCTCTGTGTTCCTCAGTTTCGTTCCCCTAGGCCTGTGGATTTCCGCTTTATCTGCCGGAGTACCTATGGGCATCATGACCCTAGTGGGCATGCGCCTGCGTCGCGTCCCCCCAGCGCGAATTGTCAATTCCTTAATCAAGGCCACTAAGGCCGGACTTGAACTAAATGTCAACAAACTTGAGGCACACTACCTAGCGGGTGGCAATGTCGACCGCGTGGTAAATGCCCTAATTGCGGCGCAGCGCGCCGGCATCGACCTTGGCTTTGAGCGTGCCGCGGCCATCGACCTGGCCGGGCGAGATGTCCTCTTAGCTGTGCAGGTCAGTGTCAATCCTAGAGTCATTGAGACTCCCGTAGTCACGGCGGTGGCCAAGAATGGCATCGAGGTTAAGGCCAAGGCCCGCGTTACAGTGCGCGCCAATATCGAGCGCCTAGTCGGTGGCGCTGGCGAGGAAACAATTCTGGCTCGTGTAGGCGAGGGCATTGTTACGACCATTGGCTCAGCTGAAACCCACAAAGAAGTGCTCGAGAACCCCGATATGATCTCACGTACCGTACTAAGTAAGGGGCTTGATTCCGGCACTTCGTACGAGATTCTCTCCATCGATATTGCCGATGTAGATATCGGCAAGAACATCGGTGCACAACTACAGACCGACCAAGCCGAGGCCGACAAGCGCATTGCTCAAGCTAAGGCCGAAGAGCGCCGCGCCATGGCTGTGGCCAGAGAACAGGAAATGATTGCCTCGGTACAAGAAATGCGCGCTAAAGTTGTCGAGGCCGAGGCGGAGATTCCACGGGCTTTGGCACAGGCCCTGCGCGAAGGCAAAATAGGCGTCATGGACTACCTCAATATGCAAAACATCAAGTCAGATACGCAGATGCGTGAGTCTATTGGCAAAATGGGAGAGACACGCGTAGACGACCCGTCGAGAAGGTAAGGTGGTGACTACTCATGAGCATTATCTCCGAAGTACTAAAATCCCTGCTTTCTGAGACCGAGGATGCAGCTGGGGCTAGCCGCCCCAAAGCAGTCACCTTATCCACCTCGTCTTATCCTCGCGCCAGAGGAACTTCACGCCTGCAGAAGGCACCTCCCCCTGCCCCTACGCCCTATGCCCTGTCCCTGGCCGAAGAGCCGCCGCTAGCATCGCTGCCAGAATCTTCCGCTACCGAGACCCGTCGGACTAGACCCCTTACCTTTAATGTCAAGGAGGTGCAGCAGGGCGTGCTCTGGGCTGAGATTCTCGGCAAACCCCGTGCCATGCGGCCCTGGTCTCCTCGCTCCTAAGAATTAAAGACCTATTCGTTTCCGACAGCGGGGACGGTTCGTTTTGTCGCAAAATACCGACAAAA